>CALFUO010000050.1 GCA_937929895.1 uncultured Aquimarina sp. | reverse complement strand
ACAAGATTGGCATTACTTACAAAGTTTAAGGAAGTAGGGGTATCGGATAGCGATATAGGGTCAGCAGTGATAACCCCTAAATGGTTTCTGTGATTGATGGTTATAAAATAGTCACCAGGGGTTACTGCAAAACTTAAAATGGTACCATCAGGATTTACAATATCTCCATCGCGTTGTAAAAAAGCAGATTTACCTGCAATTACTACAGAAGAATCATCGGCATCACGAAGTTCTACAAACACCCAATCGACTATGGCATCCTGTCCTTCGGTGTCAAAAACGGTAGCTTCTGTAGTAGCACCATCGTTATAAGGACTTGTAGTTGGAATTAGACCAGCTACTCGTAGGTCATCTCGCTGTAATAAGCGTCCATTGCTATCTAAAGCAGCAGGTCCCTGTAATAAAGCTTTAGGAGCTAAAGCCACATTAAAAGCCATTTCTGTGATGGATTTAAAGCCTGTCCAACCTGCATCCAAATAGGCTTGTCTTGTGCCTTGAGGTACTGTTAAATCAATATTTTGGCGTCTATTAAAAAAGGGATCGTTTCTTCCTCCAAATATCCTTGGTGGTGTAATCGCTTTTACAGTAACTGAGGTAAGTGGATTATCTCTAAATGCCCCGGCTTCAATATTACGCACTTTAGTGCCTATTGTTACGCTACTTAGTCGATTGGTTAAAAAAGCATCTATTCCTATAGTTTCAACATTGTCCGGAATCGTTACACTGGTGATTTGATTATCAAAAAAAGCACCTCTACCCAAAGTTATAAGGGTATTAGGAAGGGTTACACTGGTAATTTGATTATCTCTAAAAGCATCTATTTCTATCGATACGATATCAAAAAACAGCTCTCTAGTAAGTAATCTATCGATAACTATAGCGCCAGTTTCGTTGCTATTGATAATACTAGCTATATTTGGATCGCCAGACAAAAGCCTATAGTCAGTACCATTCGCACCTCTAAATCTTGCTCTAATTGGGCCTTTATACTGTCCATTTCTACTAAAAAAACCGTTCCAACCACTATTTTTATAGTCTGCTGCAGAATCCTCAGGAATTATTAGGTTAGTATTAGAGCGATTTCCAAAGCTATTTGCTTCAATATTGGGTGCTGAGATAGCCTGTGATGTTACTCTCCTTAATTGATTACCACTAAAAGCACTATCTCCAATATCTGTAACCTTTGCTGGTATGGTGACACTCCTTAAATTATTAGTTCTAAATGCATTTCTTCCTATTGAGGTAACACTATCGGGAATAGTGATGGTAGTAAGAGAATTTCCTTGAAAGGCTGATTCTTCTATGCCAACAATTGTATTAGGTAGTTGGACACTCGTAAGTCCAGCTTCTCGAAAGGCGTCTACACCTATGGTAGTAACCGTAGTGTTTTCGCTGACCCCTGCTGTTGAAGGTATCATAATATCTATTGCCGTACCTAAATAATCTAGGACACCTACTTCATTTTCATTATTAAAAACATAAATAATATCATCTTCTATAAACCCACTACTAATAGATAAAAACCCTGTCCATCCAGCATTTATATAGTCTTGTGTAACTCCAAATGGGACAAATACTCGGATATTGGGACGACTCCCCAAAAATGAATCAGAATCTGTTCCTCCACGAACATTAATACTTGGTGGTATAGGGTTTGAGCTGAATATAGTGGTGAGTGGATTATCTCTAAAAGCCTGTCTAGCAATAGTACTAACGGAACTTCCAAGAGTAATACTCCTTATTTGATTATTCCCAAAAGCTAAATCACCAATACTTGTTACTGAATTAGATATTAATACGTTCGTTAATAGATTATTTCTAAAAGCGCCTTCATTTATACTACTTACTGAACTAGGGATAGTAATATTCGTTAGTTGATTATTATTAAAAGCATTTCGTCCGATTGCTGTAACACTAAAATCAATATTTTCGAAAGTAGCAGAAGCTGGTATAATCAGATCTCCTGAAGCACTGTTACCATTGGTTAGTGTTACTGTATTAGGGTTATTTGAAGTAACTGAGTACGTAAATCCATTATCGTTGAATTGTACTCCAACACGAGGCGCACCATTTATAAAAAGAAAATTAGTATTCCAATTTACAGCTTCGTAAGATGCTTCACTACCATTAGGAATAGTAAGTGTTTTATTTTCTGGGGTATTACGAAATACATCAATTCCTAAGGAAGGTGCTGTACTATTGTTAGAGGTTACTATTCTTAAAGTAGAAATATCTCTAAAAGCATTATTTACAATATTTTGCACATTGATACCTATAGTAAGATTGGTAATGTCATTACCTCTAAAAGCATCTCGTCCGATTGCTGTAACACTAAAATCAATATCTTTAAATGTAACAGAAGCTGGTATAATCACATCTCCTGAAGTACTGTTACCATTGGTTAGTGAAACTGTGTTAGGGTTATTTGAAGTAACAGAGTACGTAAATTCATTAGCGTTGAATTGTCCTCCTATCCGAGGCGCACCATTTATAAAAAGAAAATTAGTATTCCAGTTTGCAGCATTGTAAGATGCTTCACTACCATTAGGGATAGTAAGTGTTTTATTTGCTGGAGTATCACGAAACACACCTGCTCCTAAAGAAGGTGCTGTACTATTGTTAGAGGTTACTGTTGTTAAAGTAGAAATATTTCTAAAAGCATTATTTTCGATATTTTGCACATTGATACCTATAGTAACATTGGTGATATTATCACCTCTAAAAGCATCTCGTCCAATTGTTGTAATACTATATGTAATGCTCGCTTCTATAACCGTTTCTGGAATCACCAAATCTGTAGTTGATGGTGTTCCTCCTGTAACTTCTACTTCATTAGGATTGGTAGAAATAACATTATAATTCAATCCATCAACGGTAAAAGTTTGTGCAAAACCAATAACTGACATTAATAAAAATATCAGAATAGAGAATTGTTTTGTTAGTGATTTTGTTCTCATTTCAATTTAGTTTAAGTTGAGAATGTTTATTTCGTTTTGTTGAGACAATAGTACTTTGTACCTCTCGCGTATACTATAAATACTAGTTGAATGGGGTTAAAGCGTTTGTAAAAGGGAAGATTTGAAGTTGAATTTTTTGAGTCATCATGTCTCAGTTATCTATTTTTTTCTTGTTTCCTGAATCTTTGAGTCCTGTTGCTCTTTTCTATCCTCTCTTTTCTTTTTCTGGGCTCTATTTTCTACAACTCCGCCTCTTCTATAACTTCCTCCTCTACGAAACGGAAATTCAAGAATTGTTCGGCTGCCTGATTTAAAAGATTTTCAGCCTCAGGCTGTCTTACAAGACCTTCTAATAGGTCGGTAAGTGCCACGATCTTGGCTATTTCTATAAGTTCGTCATTAAAAATTGTAGCATCGAAGTCTCCTACAAACAGCGTTGCTGTCTCTGTAAGTGCATCAAAGGCTTCGGGTTGTCTAGCTATTCCTGTAAATAGTTCTTTTAAAGCAATTCCTCTAGATTGACCATCAATAGCATTATCTCCTGTTAATTGAGATAAATCGAATACACCCACTGCTTTTGTGGTTACATCTACTAACTCGTCTTTGGCTTCTGGTCTTCTTGCAATAGATTGAAATAAAACTGCTATTGCTTTACCTCTTTCCAATTGTTTTGTCTTTAAAGGATCGCTTTCCGAGGCTTCAATAATTGTATTTATGGAGTCTTTTAGACTATTATTTTGCTCCTCTAAAACGGTCAGCTGTGTTTTTATAGTGTTTATATTTCCAGAGACATCAACAGCATCGTCGTCACTACAACTAATAAGTCCCAATAATGCAATTCCTAGAATTAAAATGTTTATGCTTTTCATCTTGTTTCGTTTTAAAAAGTTTGTTTTGATAGCACAATATTAATTTGAACCTCTCCCGTATATTATAAATACTGGGGGAATAGGGTAAAAATTATTGTAAAAGGGAAAAAAAGAAGTTGAAAAAAGTTTAGAGTATATAGTATTAAGAGTTTTGTTTCTTGATTCTATTCTCTATTTTCTCTTTTCCATTTTCTACACTCTAGAACGGCTAGCTAATATTTTGTTTTAAAGCATTGAAATACTTCTGAATTAGAGAAAACAAGTATTTTGTAATGAAAAGAATGAATACTATCATTTCTGTGGGGGTTAAGATTAGGTATTAGTTTTGTTGAATTCAAAATTATTGGTGACCTATACTTTTGAAATAGCCCGATAGGA
Organism: uncultured Aquimarina sp.; assembly: GCA_937929895.1. Classification (GTDB taxonomy): domain Bacteria; phylum Bacteroidota; class Bacteroidia; order Flavobacteriales; family Flavobacteriaceae; genus Aquimarina. The sequence continues at coordinate 9,682 of CALFUO010000050.1, read as the reverse complement.
CAAATAATATATCAGTTAGGACATTTTATGTGTATCCCTTGTAAGAAAACCCTGCAAGCACTTTGTTACAAGGCTTTATACTAGCTTTTCAAGCTTTTTTTGTACACAATAGTTTGTTTTGACACAAGAAATGCCAATTTATTTCGATAAAAGGGAAAGATTTTCGGAGAAAATAGATACTGTAGGATAGAGTGCCGTTATTTTTTGAAGAGGAATTATATCAATTTACCCTTGTAGATTTAATATAATTCAAAAGCATAGCGCTATACTGAATTCATTTTAGCATTTAATCTAATTTTATCTTTATAATCATTGAATGAGACCTTGAAACAAGTTCAAGATGACGGACTTTGATACTATTTTGACCTTAAACCACTTGAAAAGAAAACGAACAACAGGTATCAATTTACATTTTAGAATATACAACTTTAGAAGGTAGCATACCATTTACCGCTTCAAAAGCTTTAGAAAACTTGCTTGTATTTTCGTAACCGAAAAGCTGCGCCACTTCTTGCACCTGATATTCATTATTTTCCAACAATTCTTTGGCTAAATGCATTTGCTTATTCCTAAAATAGGTAAAAACTCCTACCCCATAGGCTGATTTAAAATCGCTCTTTAACTTAGTTGGGGAAACAGAAAATTTATTGCTTAAAAATTCAATACCCGAAAATTTACTGTGAATATTTTCTAGCAAATAAAACTCTACTCTATTGATTCGTAAAATATCGTTTTTACTAAGATTTTTATAATTTTTAAAGATATTCTGAGGATTGTAGCTGCGAATAAACGCTGAGATTAATTCGTAGGTTTTCAATTTTAACTGCAAAGGATTCTGAATACTGTACTGATCTAAAGTTGCTATAATACTTTCTGCCATACGTGATAATTCTACCGAATTATCGGGCCAAAGCACAAAAATATCGTCACTTTCAAAAAAATCCTTCACCTTCGAATTTTTGTAGGCTTTATCTTTCTTGATATAATTATCAAACCATTTTTTATTAAAAAAAACCATAATACTCTCGCTTTCACAACCTTCAGAATAAGCTGCAAATGCTAAATACTCTGGTTTGGTCATGATCCATCTTTTATCAGAAAAATTTATCGAATTTAGCGTTAGCCCTTTATTATTGAAAGTATTAGAGAAAGTATGAAAGCTTAGGGTATAGTAGTCGTTAGGAAACTCTCCATTTCGAACCCCTTGAAAGCTAACATTTTTTTTATAAAGCATCTTTGAATTTAGTAGTGTAAGTCCTTCTTCTAGAAAAGCGAATTGTACCCTAATATCACTAAAAGGAGTATTCGAGAGAACAACATTATTTTCGGGGTCAAACTTACTAAAGATTACTTTTTTGAAACTCTCCATCATTAATACAGGAGAATTCGCAACAAAATTCAAATGAAAAAAACCATCTTTATACTTAAAAAAAAGATGTTTATTCTTTTGATACCACTTATTAATAATTTTTGAAATCAGAGCCATTGGTTACAATATAACTTTATAATCGATTTATAGATAAGAATTTTGTGTAGTTTAAGGGTTTGCTGTTAGATTAATACCATTTCCTAAAAACGGAACAGCTTTTGCTTATCTTTAAAAGTAACTCTTAAAATTTTCACATGAATAAATGGATTATCTTATTACTAAGCCTATTATTTGACGGAGTTGGGATGCTTTCTTATGCTTTTCCTGTAATTGGTGAAGTCACCGATGTGGCTTGGGCACCTATCTCTGCTTGGTTAATGACAAAAATGTACAAAGGCAAGGAGGGTAAAATAGCAGCAGTTGTAACTTTTATTGAAGAAGCTATTCCTTCTATAGATATTATTCCAACCTTTACATTAATGTGGATTTATACCTACGCAATTACAAAAAAACACTAAAAAGAACCGAACCTAAATAGATTAATGACTATTAAAACGATTCCCTTTTTACCTTCCTTAACAACCTAATTTTTGATAAAATGGCAATAATTGATCGATTTAAAAAAATCTAACATTTAAATAATAACGATTTATACACGGATTCATATATTAGTTTTAACTAAATATATATAATCATGAAAAAAATCTTATTAAACCTTTTATTCCTTTTAGGATTTTGTGCTATTGTATCTGCTCAAGCAGAATACAAAGTAGTAACCGTTGTAGAATCTTTAGTTCCTAATGGACTTGGAAGATCTCGTATTATTATGGGTAATGATTCTAGAGACTACAAAGAGTACACTACAACAAGAAGCGCTGACAAGGATAAAAATGAAAAAAACAAGTCTAAACGTGGAGAAATTCGTTTAAAAGAATTCAACGAGACGAAACTATTAAACTTCTACAATATTGGTGGAATTCGATTTCAAAATATTGCTGCTAATGACGCTTTAATAACTTCTATGTTAAACGATATGGCTGCAGAAGGGTGGACTCTATCTTTTGTAAATACTGGTGTAGAGTCATACAGTAAAGATGACAAAGCTGCAATCTTTATTACTCGTTATACTTTTAAGAAATAATTCTAATCTTTAGAATATAGAAAAGGCTTACCATATGGTAGCCTTTTCTATATTTGGAAATTGATGTTTTTTAAATCAAATACTGAAACAAATTTGGATTATCGTTGAGATATTCGGCATTAAATCCTTGTTCTTTCATTCTCATTACTAGTCCCTCAAAGTCTTCTTTATTTTGCAACTCAATTCCAATTAATGCTGGCCCTTTTTCTCTAGTTGTTTTTTTACGGTACTCGAATAAGGTAATATCATCATTAGGCCCTAAAATTTCTCCTACAAAATCCTTTAAGGCACCTGAACGCTGTGGAAATCGAATAATGAAATAATGCTTTAACCCTTCATACAAGAGTGAACGTTCTTTTATCTCTTCTGTCCGAGTAATATCGTTATTGCTTCCACTCAAAACACAGATTACATTCTTTCCTTTAATCTCCTCTTTGTAGTAATCCAACATGGTAATACTCATAGCACCCGCAGGTTCTACCACTATGGCATCGAAATTATACAACTCTAAAATATTCGTGCAAATTTTTCCTTCGGGTAGGGTAATAATTTCTAAGCCTAATTGTTTACAAATTTCGAAGTTCAAATTACCAACTCGTTGAACCGCTGCTCCATCTACGAACTTGTCGATAGATGATAAAGTCTCAATCTCTCCTACTTCTAAAGAATTCTTCATTGCCGAAGCTCCTTCTGGTTCTGAACCTATAACCCTAGTATTAGGATGAACTTCATTAAAATAGCCTGCTACTCCAGAAATCAAGCCTCCTCCCCCAACAGGAACAAAGACATAATCTATAGATTTACTAAATTCTTGATCGATCTCAAAAGCTACCGTAGCCTGACCTTCGATCACTTTTTCATCATCAAAGGGATGAATAAAGGTTTTATTATTTTCTTCGCAATCTCGCATTGCCGCAGCAAAAGCTTCATCGAAGGTATCTCCTGTTAATACAATCTGCACCTTCTCTTTACCAAACAGTTTCACTTGTTGCACTTTTTGCTTAGGCGTTGTGTTAGGCATGTAAATAACACCATCCACTTGCAATACCTGACAAGAATAAGCTACACCTTGTGCATGATTCCCTGCGCTGGCACAAACCACTCCTTTTGCCAATTGCTCGGAAGTCAAAGAAGACATTTTATTATAAGCACCACGTATCTTGTAAGATCTAACAATTTGCAAGTCTTCTCTCTTTAGATACACATTACACTGATACTTTTCGGAAAGTCGCTTATTTAGTGTTAAAGCCGTTGTATCTACAATGTTCTTTAAATTCCTTTTAGCGTTTATAATATTGAGAACGCTTGGTAAATAACCCATATTATCTAAGATATTTGGAATGTTAAAATACAACAAAGGCTACACCTATGAAGATGTAGCCTTTGATTTCTTTTGATCTTGAATAAATTACTTACTCAAATACATTTTTCTTCTAGAATATAACTCGTAGAAAGCATCATCTTTTAAACTATCGATGAATAAAATACTTTCTCCAGTTGACTTCATTTCTGGTCCTAGTTTCTTATTCACATTCGGAAATTTGTTGAATGAGAATACTGGCTGCTTAATTGCATACCCTTCTAACTGAGGATTGAATTCGAAGTCTGTTACTTTGTTTTCTCCTAACATTACCTTCGTAGCGTAGTTTACGTAAGGCTCTTTGTAAGCCTTAGCAATAAATGGTACAGTACGAGAAGCACGTGGGTTAGCTTCGATGATATACACTTTATCATCTTTGATAGCAAACTGTATATTAATAAGACCTACTGTATCTAAAGCTTTCGCGATAGTCTTCGTATAGTCTTTAATTTGCTGCATTACAAACTCACCTAAATTAAATGGAGGCAAGGTCGCATTCGAATCCCCAGAGTGAACTCCACAAGGCTCGATATGCTCCATGATACCAATAATATATACATTCTCTCCATCACAAATAGCATCTGCTTCTGCTTCGATAGCACCATCTAAGTAGTGATCTAACAATAATTTATTATTAGGAATTCGATTCAGTAAGTCAACTACATGAGCTTCTAACTCTTTTTTATTGATTACAATTTTCATTCCCTGACCTCCTAATACATAAGATGGACGTACTAAGATTGGAAAATCTAACTCGTCCGCTAAAGCTAAGGCTTCGTCTGCATTTGTAGCTACACCGAACTCTGGATAAGGAATGTTATTTTCTTTTAATAAAGAAGAGAAACTCCCGCGATCTTCTGCTAAATCTAATGCTTTAAAGCTAGTACCTAATATCTTTATTCCGTAACGCTCTAATTTCTCTGCTAATTTCAATGCTGTTTGACCACCTAACTGAACGATAACACCTTCTGGCTTTTCGTGCTGAATGATATCGTAAATATGTTCCCAGAATACAGGCTCGAAGTATAACTTATCTGCTGTATCGAAATCGGTAGATACTGTTTCTGGGTTACAATTAATCATAATCGTTTCGTAACCACACTCGGCAGCTGCTAAAACCCCATGTACACAACAGTAATCGAACTCAATACCTTGACCGATACGGTTAGGTCCTGAACCTAAAACAACTACTTTCTTCTTTTCTGTTACAACACTTTCGTTATGTACTGAAATAACTCCTGATGGGCTTTCCACATCACTTTCGAAAGTAGAGTAATAGTAAGGAGTCTGCGCCTTGAATTCAGCTGCACACGTATCTACTAATTTGTACACACGGTTGATCTTTAATTCTTGGCGCTTATTGTAGACTTCACTTTCGACACAACGCAACATGTGAGCGATCTGACGATCTGCAAAACCTTTTTGTTTTGCTTCTAACAATAAATCTTTAGGGAGTGATGATATATTGTATTTCTCTATTTCTTTCTCTAAGAAATGTAATTCTTCGTATTGCTTTAAGAACCACATATCGATTTTAGTAATCTCGTGAATACGGCTTAAAGGAATACCTGTTTGGATCGCATCGTAAATAACAAATACACGATCCCAACTTGCATTCTTTAACTTGTCGATAATAGTTTCATAATCTCTGTACCCTTTACCATCGGCACCTAAACCATTACGCTTGATTTCTAATGATTGAGTAGCTTTGTGTAATGCTTCTTGAAAAGAACGTCCAATACCCATTACTTCTCCTACAGCCTTCATTTGTAATCCTAAAGTTCTATCAGACCCTTCAAATTTATCGAAGTTCCAACGAGGAATCTTTACAATTACGTAATCTAATGTAGGCTCGAATAAAGCAGATGTATTACCTGTAATTTGGTTATTCAACTCATCTAAGGTATATCCGATAGCTAACTTTGTTGCCACTTTTGCAATAGGATAACCCGTTGCCTTTGAAGCTAAAGCAGAAGAACGAGATACACGAGGGTTAATCTCAATCGCAATAATTTGCTCTTCTTCATCTGGACTTACTGCGAACTGTACGTTACATCCACCTTCGAAATCTCCAATACTACGCATCATATGGATTGCCATATCACGCATTCTTTGGAAGGTTTTATCCGATAAGGTCATTGCTGGAGCTACTGTAATCGAATCTCCAGTATGGATTCCCATTGGATCCATATTTTCGATCGTACAGATAATTACTACGTTATCATTCTTATCACGTAATAATTCTAATTCGTACTCTTTCCACCCCAGTAAGGCTTTGTCTATCATTACTTCGTGAATCGGTGATGCCTCTAATCCACGAGTTAATAATTTATCATAATCTTCTTCGTCATGAACAATTGCCGCTCCTGCTCCACCCAATGTATACGATGAACGGATACATAAAGGAAATCCGAATTCTTGAGCAATTTCTTTTCCTTTTAAGAAAGAGTTAGCGGTAGCTTGCGGAGCCATATCAACTCCGATCTTTATCATTAACTCTCTAAACTGCTCTCTATCTTCTGTAACATTAATTGCATCGATATCAACACCGATAAGTTTAACATTAAAGTCATCCCATATTCCTTTCTCTTGAGCTTCGATACACAAATTTAATGCCGTCTGACCTCCCATAGTTGGTAATACAGCATCGATATTTGGGTGTGCTTTTAAGATTTCAATAATTGACTTTGTGTTTAGAGGCTTTAAGTACACATGATCCGCCATCGTTGGATCAGTCATAATGGTTGCCGGATTCGAGTTAATTAAAACTGTTTCAATTCCATCCTCACGTAAAGAACGTAATGATTGAGAACCAGAATAATCAAATTCGCAGGCTTGTCCAATTACAATTGGTCCAGAACCTATCAGCAGCACACATTTTAAATCTTTATTTTTTGGCATCGGAAAAGGTTTTATTTCTTTTATCTCCCTAATACTATGAGAGTTATAAAAATCGTAAAAAATTTTAAACAAATGAGCGTCTTAATGCTCAATTATCAACCATTTAGCTTTACGCTATTTTGTGCCTATGAGGTTGAAGAAGGCATAAAAAAAGGCGTTACCTAATAAAAAGTAACACCTATATATGGTTCACAACCCACAATTAGTGTTTGTGTCTAATTTCTGATGAAACAGAAAGTTTTTTTCTTCCTTTAGCTCTTCTACGAGCAAGTACTTTTCTACCGTTAGCAGAAGCCATTCTCTCTCTAAAACCGTGCTTATTTCTTCTTTTTCTTTTTGACGGTTGATATGTTCTTTTACTCATTTTAGTATCTTTATAAGTCTATAGAAATCGTATTCTCTTACTCGCTTATCTATTCTTGAAAAAGCTGGGTGCAAATATACAAAGACTTTTTATTTCAACAAGCACTAAAATTTAATTTTTTATTTACTTATACGTACATTTGCCTCCGTTAGCTTAATAGTACATATATATGTTCAACAAAAACATCAAACTTGTTTTAGCCGCAGTCTTTATAGGACTTGCAATTTATCAATTTATTGAAAGCTTTATTGGTAATGGAATCTTTCTATTGTTAATTGCTGGGATTTTCATTTTCCTATATTTCAAAAACGAAATTATTCTTTTGTCTTTCTTAAAACTACGAAAGCAAGATATGGAGGGGACAAGCAAATTGTTGGATAAGATTAAAAACCCAGAAGCTGCGCTTACTCAAAAGCAACACGGATATTTCAATTACTTAAAAGGAATTATTCTTTCACAAACAAACATTACTCAAGCAGAAAAGCATTTACGCAAAGCGCTTAAATTAGGCCTAAGCATGAGTCAAGATGAAGCTGTTGCTAAATTAAACTTAGCCGGTATCGCCATGACAAAACGCAGAAAACGTGAAGCACAGACGTTATTGAATGAAGCTAAAAAACTAGATAAATACGGAGTATTGAAAGATCAAATCAGTATGATGAAACAACAGATGAAGCGCATCTAATCGAAATAAATGCACGTTTTCTGGTACAATTATTTTAGGCATCCAAAATATCTTTTGGATGCTTTTTTATTGTAATACCATTTCCTAATTGAATGTATCGAATTAAAAAGCGCCTTTTAAAATTTTACTTCAACCTAAAAAACTAGCGTAGCTACTGCTATGCCAATTTTTTATGATTTGTAAAATTCCAAAAATCATCTTTTTCTTTTAAGGGAAATTCAAATAAGAACTGGTATAAAATACCACTTTCTAATATTCCTAAATGTAATAATTCGACCATAAATTAGTTATCCTATAGATATAGCTACCTTTTTTTAATAGAAAATTGTACATTTGGATTGCTACAGAACTACTATTTTATGAAACTATTTAGCATTACGTGCTTTTTATTTCTTTCTTTTTTAAGCCTATTTGCACAGGGATCTTCTGAATTAGGATTACCTACTTCCGAAACACGTTCTTTTTCTGAAGCTATTGCGACTAACATTAAGCGGTATCGCGAGAATAGTAAACTCGCTTACAACACAGAAGATTTAGAGAGAGCTCAATTTCTTTACGACTCTTTAGTAAACAAGGTTTTGGTTGGTACGCATTTCGATAACTTTTCTGTCAATGAATACCGTTCTCAAGAACCTTTTAAGTTTGAAGAATTCAAAAAACCTATTTACTTAAAAACTTCTGCACTTTGGGCTGAACCTAATGATTCTGAATTAAAAGCTTTAAATGATATTGCTTCGGAGTTTGGAGATATTATTGATTTTGTAATTCTATATTGGGAATCTCCCGAAACTATTCGAGAGGCTAGAAAAGAATTTGATTCTAATATTACGGTGTTGTACGTCGACGAAAGACAAAACACAAATACAGCAATAGTCCCTATCTTAAAGCACTCTATAGGACTACCTAGTATTATATTAATGGACGAAGAACGTAAGGTAATTAATATTCGTAAAAATGTTTCCCCTACATTTATTCAAAGCCCAATTACTGAAGAAGTATCTGTTTACGGAGAGTTTAACACTCCTGATACCGAAGAGCAGTTTGTACACTCTTATGGTGTTTATTTCGATTTTCTATCTAAGAACGTTACAGAGATCATAAACAAGATGTAGGGATAAGCCCTTCTCTACCCTATCATAATAGTTCCTTGCTCTTTTTTTTTAAGTAAGCTCTAATACTATTTTACGACTGAATTATCAACAAAGCAACAGCATTATGAAGAAGAATAGCAGTTTTTCAAACATAGTAGAAAGCCCATCTCCTGTTTTATTAGATTTTTATGGCGAATGGTGTGGTCCATGTCAAACACAAATCCCTATTCTACAAGAAGTAAAAGACTTATTAGGTGATCAGGTTAAAGTGGTTAAAATAGATATTGATAAAAACGAAGTACTTGCCCATAAATTTGGAGTTCGCAGTGTACCTACTTTAATTTTATATAAAGACGGGAATCCTGTTTGGAGGAAATCAGGAGTCACTACTAAAAGAGACTTGTTACATGTTATAGATTCGCATTCATAATAGAATGTTTTTTTTAACATTTATTTCGAAAATGTTGCGAATAAATACATTCAACAAAATTTTTATCGCTTTAGTATAAAAATAAATATTTTAATCTGATTCGAAATATTAGAATAACTACTAAATCAGGGCAAACTCACACTTTAAGTTTTAAGACTTTGAGTAGATATTGTTGTTCATAAGCACATTTAAGTCTCTTACCTTTAATGCCTTGCTTTTCTGTTTTTTCCTTTTTCAAAAGATTTAATGCAATTTTACTTAGTATGGAGAAATTTTGAGCAGCATTTCCTGCTCTTTTTCTTGATGCATCTTCGGAAAAAGCAACGTCTAACACCCAATGT
>CALFUO010000049.1 GCA_937929895.1 uncultured Aquimarina sp. | reverse complement strand
ATAAAATTTTCAGCGTCGGGATAATCGGCAATCCAACTTGCTCTAAATAGAGGGAGTTTTCCAGCATATTTTTGTTTACGCAGTTGCGGTGCGGGTAATACATCAATATTGACAGTAATTCCAATATTTCCGACAGCTTGTTGTATAAATTCGCATAGATCGACATAATCTGCATTTGTAGTTAAAGTAACTGTAGGCTGTTGATCACCTGTTGTTTCTTTATATTTCTCTAAGTGGAAACGAGCTTTTTCAGGATTGTACGAATAACCAATATCTGGGGTATGCCCCGCAATGCCTTTAGGTATAAAACCACCTTCGGCTGGGAAACCAATATTATTACGCAGAAAAGTCATCATTTTTCTACGATCGAAACCATAATTAATGGCCTTGCGTAAATGAATATTAGCTATTTTGAATGAAGGGTTGTCTAAATAGAAACCGATGTATTCAGAATTTAAAGAAGGTCCTTTTTGCATTAGAAATCGATCCTTGTAACGTTCCTGTAGCTTTCCTTCAGTAGTTACTAAATCATCTTTATAGGAGGAATCTATATTGGGTAGCAAATCTAATTTTCCTTGTACAAACTGAAGAAATTCACTGTGTTTGTCTGGTAAAAACGAAATAGCTACGGCTTCTAAGTAGGGGAGCTGTTGTCCGTTTTCATCTTTTTCGAAGTATAAATGGTTCTTGCGTAGTACTAGCTTTTCATTTTCAGCCCAAGCTTTTACATAAAAGGGGCCTGTGCCAATAGGGTATTTACGGTAGTTATACCCATTTTCGAATTGCTCTTTTGGAATCACTGAAAAATAACGAGTAGCAAGCAAGCTTAGAAACGCAGGAAATGGTTGTTTTAATTGAATTTGAAAAGTAGTGTTATTAAGCGCCTTGTATGATTCGACCTGATCGAGCGTCCAACTGCCCGTACTAGCTACCTTAGGATCTTTTAATCTATCGATACTAAATGTAAAATCAGAAGCCCTAACTTTTCTAGTTTTATTTGGGAATATAGTATTCTGATGAAAATATACATCGTTTCGTAGATGGAAGGTATATGTCTTTAGGTCTTCACTAATTTCCCAAGAAGTAGCAATATCAGGAATGACATGTAAGTCATCATCTAACTGCACTAAGCTATTATAGATTTGATTCGTAGCCCAAATAATTTCTTTTTTACTTGCAAAAGCAGGATCGAGAGAGGTAATATTACCCATCTCGTTGTATCTAAAAACTTGCAAGTCGCGCTTTTCAGAAGTCGGAGAATGACAGCTATGAAGGTACAAAATGCTGAAAATAATTGGAATACAGTATTTCAATTTTAGTTGGTATCTTTGCATACCTTTTTTTGGTCTTTTGTTTTAATGATATATTAGTAAAAGTTTCTTCTTTATAAAGGAGGATCGAGGAGGGTATTCCTAAGAAACCTCCTTCCTAGCTTTCCTTTCAGACAAAGAGACTATTCATAACAGTAAGCCACTTTAAGGAACTTGTTTAAAAAGGCATAAAAGTAACGATAATCATTGTATATGGCTGCTACAAAAAAAGTCGCATTTTACACATTGGGTTGTAAACTCAATTTTTCAGAAACTTCTACCATTGCTCGTAATGTAGCGAAGGAAGGTTTCGAACGTGTTGACTTTTCCGAGAAAGCCGATTTATATGTAATCAATACTTGCTCGGTTACAGAGAATGCAGACAAGCGTTTTAAAACGATTGTCAAACAAGCTTTAAAAGCAAATGACGATGCATTCGTTGCCGCTGTTGGGTGTTACGCACAGTTGAAACCCGAAGAATTAGCTGCCGTAGATGGAGTTGATTTAGTGTTGGGGGCTACGGAAAAATTCAATATTGTCAATTACATTGATGATCTTACTAAAAAGGATGAAGGGTCAGTACATGCTTGTGAAATTGAAGATGCTGACTTTTATGTAGGTTCTTACTCCATAGGTGATCGTACCCGTGCCTTTTTAAAGGTGCAAGATGGTTGTGATTATAAGTGTACCTATTGTACGATTCCTTTAGCTCGTGGGATTTCTCGTAGTGATACTTTAGAAAATGTATTACATAACGCGGCAGAGATAAGTGCAAAAGGAATTAAAGAAATTGTACTGACCGGAGTGAATATAGGAGACTATGGGAAAGGAGAGTTTGGTAACAAAAAACACGAACACACTTTCTTAGAATTAGTCCAAGCTTTGGATACCGTTGAAGGTATCGAAAGATTAAGAATTTCTTCTATAGAACCGAATTTGCTAAAAAATGAGACAATAGATTTTGTTTCGCAATCAAGAACTTTCGTGCCGCATTTTCATATGCCCTTACAATCGGGTAGTGATAAGATTCTAAAAGCAATGAAACGTCGTTATTTGAGTAATGTCTATGTAAATCGTGTTACCCAAATAAAAGAAGTGATGCCTCATGCTTGTATTGGAGTAGATGTTATTGTTGGCTTTCCAGGTGAAACCGATGCGTTATTTCTTGAGACTTATAATTTTCTCAACGAACTAGATATTTCATATTTGCATGTTTTTACGTACTCTGAGCGTGATAATACAGAAGCGGCTAC
>CALFUO010000048.1 GCA_937929895.1 uncultured Aquimarina sp. | reverse complement strand
TGGATGGGATAATCACTATTTAATAAAAGTCTTAAATCTTATAAAAGTTTAATGCGTTTGCCCTTACAAATTGTCTATTAGCTTGTAGAAGTAAAACTTTAAAACGACCTTTGTAGGTCTAAAATGCTTTTATCCTTATGGAAATAAATTTCGATAAAAATAATGATGGATTAGTACCAGCTATAGTTCAGGATGCAACTACAGGAAAAGTATTGATGCAAGGATATATGAACCAAGAAGCTTACGATAAAACAGTTGCTACTGAAAAAGTAACTTTCTTTAGTCGTTCGAAAAAGCGTTTATGGACTAAAGGTGAAGAGAGCGGAAATTTCTTAAATCTAGTTTCGATTAAGAATGACTGCGATAAGGATTCTTTGTTAATTAAAGCAAACCCAATTGGCCCAACATGTCATACAGGAACTGATACCTGTTGGTCTGAAGATAATGTAGCAGATTACGGTTTTATATCTACTTTGGAAGATGTAATCACTGATAGAATTGAAAATGCAGATACTACAAAAAGTTATGTAGCTTCTTTATTGAAAAAGGGAATCAATAAAGTTGCGCAGAAAGTAGGAGAGGAGGCTGTAGAAGTAGTTATCGAAGCAAAGGATAATGATGATGATTTGTTTTTAAATGAAAGTGCAGATTTGCTCTTTCATTATTTGATCCTCTTACAAGCAAAAGGATTTAAACTAAACGATATTGTAGAAGTATTAAAGAAGAGGCATAAATAAGCCTCTTTTTTGTTTGTATACTTGGGGTACATTCTGTTTCTAATGGTTTTAGTGAATTATCTAATGGACTTTATTGATTAACATTGTATTCTGACACTTCTTATCACTAGTATCCGAAAGTTTTAAGTTTCAGAAATGATAATTAATGTTAAGTGTTTTATTCAGAGTGGCTTGTGTGTTTTTGAAGCTAAAAAAATTAGAAAATATGTTTTCTAAGATGAATTGAAAAAACCTTAAACCAAAACGTCCAATGTATTGATATATTAAAGACTATTTTTTTTCTGTGAAACGGGTTTATATTCTAAAGTTTCGCATGCTAGCGACTCCTTATAAAGTTATTATATCATTTCCGAATTGGTATTTTAAATAACCCTAAAATAATAGACTACAAAATTTGTGAAGGACTACTATCTTCATTCCGAGAGGTAAGAGTCATACGATTTAACCCCTAAAATGCAACATATATTAAGTTTACTTTTCTACTTTTTCTTCGTTTCAAAATGAAACCGTAGCTAGTGCTATGCTTTAATTTTACGCCTTAAAAAAGCGAAAATTAATTCTAAATATTTATGCCGCATTTTATGGTTTAGGGTCGTATAAGATAGAGTAATTGTAAGTTGTTTCTATTACTTAAAAATTATCCTTTTATAAATAAGTAAATAAGGACTTTTAAATAGTACACTAATTTTAAAATCCTTGGTGTACAATAAAAATACAGGGACGTTTTTGGATGTCTATAGTGGTTTTTTGCCACTCAGCAATAGTTTTCGTCTTTATGTATTCTGTTTGTAATGTAATATCAACGGCAATACACAGTCGTGTATCTTTATGTAAAAATGATTTAAAATCTTCGAGTAGTTTCTGATTACGGTATGGCGTTTCAATAAAAATTTGAGATTGATTCTTGTCTAAAGATAATCTTTCAAGTTGTTTAATAGTTTGTTTACGTTCTTGTTTGTCAATCGGTAAATAACCATTAAAAGTAAAGCCTTGTCCATTCATACCACTAGCCATCATTGCTAATAGTATAGACGAAGGTCCTACTAAAGGAATAACAGGAATGTTTTTTTGGTGTGCAAGTTTTACAACCTCTGCTCCAGGATCTGCGATACCAGGGCAACCAGCTTCAGATAATACGGCGACATTATGTCCTTCGAAACAAGGATTTAAAAAATTAGGAATGTCCGCAATATCCGTAAACTTATTAATAGTTTCGAAGTTTAATTTGGGTTGTGGTTTGCTAGGGCTAATTTTCTTTATAAAACGACGAGCCGTCTTCTCGTTTTCGGCTATATAATAATCTGTTTGTTCGATTACTTTTTTTATAGAGATAGGTAACACTTCTAGTTTAATTTGGTCTCCCAACCGTGTTGGAATTAAATATACTTTACCAATTGCATTTTCCATAAGGTGATAATGTTTAATAACTTAAAGTAATCTTTTGGTTAGGGAGTCGAAATACACTAAAATGAAAAAGAACTAAGCAAATACAAAGTGGTCATAGATCTTTAAGGAACCTTATATACGATCAGCTATTTTAGAGCATGCCAAATCTAACATTTCGTAAACATTTTCGAAACCTTGGTCACCGCCATAATAGGGATCGGGTACTTCTGTATTTAGATTAGGAGTAACCTCGTTTAGAATCATTTTTACTTTTTGTCGGTCTTCGGCAGTAGTGGCTAAAGCTAATACATTATTGTAATTGCTTCGATCCATAACAAAAATGTAATCAAATGTATCAAAATGTTGCTTTATAAACTTTTGGGCACGCTGATTTGTAATATCTAGACCGTATTTACGAGCAACAGCAATAGATCTTCTATCTGGTTTTTCGCCAATATGATAGGCCGCAGTGCCAGCAGAGTCTACAGTATATTTAGTAGGGTCTAGTTTATTTTCTAAAATACCGTGTGCCAAGGGAGATCTACAAATATTCCCTAGGCACACCATCAGTATTTTTGTTTTATCTGACATTACATATTCAGTTTTTTCGCAAGATCTTCAACGTATTTTTTGAACTGCTTATCTGTCATCGCTAGATTTTCTACAGTTTTACAAGCATGTAACACTGTAGCATGATCTCTTTTACCAATCTTAGTACCAATACTTGCTAAAGATGCTTTCGTCATCTTTTTGGCAAAGAACATAGCCAATTGGCGAGCCTGTACGATATGACGTTTTCTAGTTTTTGATTGCAAAGTCTCTACATCCATTTGGAAGTAATCACTAACAACTCGTTGTATATATTCAATAGATACTTCGCGTTTAGTGTTTTTAACGTAGTTTTCTACAATCGTTTTAGCTAAGTCTAATGTAATTTCTTTTTTGTTGAAAGAAGAATGAGCGATTAAAGAGATAATTGCACCTTCTAATTCTCTAATATTTGTTTGGATATTATGAGCTAAGAATTTTACAATTTCCTCTGGCATTTGTACTCCATCACGATATAATTTATTCTCGATAATAGAAATACGTGTTTCGTAGTCAGGAGCGCTTAATTCGGCTGATAATCCCCATTTAAAACGAGATAACAAACGTTGTTCGATATCTTGCATATCTACAGGAGCCTTGTCACTTGTTAAAATTACTTGTTTACCGTTTTGGTGCAAGTGATTAAAGATGTGGAAGAATACATCCTGCGTTCCTGCTTTACCAGATAACAATTGAATATCATCTACAATTAAAACATCAATAATTTGATAAAAATGAATAAAGTCGTTTCTATTATTGTTTTTTACAGACTCTATATATTGTTGAGTAAATTTCTCAGCAGAAATATATAAAACTGTTTTTTCAGGAAACTTTTCTTTAATCTCTACCCCAATAGCGTGTGCCAAGTGAGTTTTTCCTAAACCTACACCTCCAAAAATCAATAACGGGTTAAAAGATGTTCCTCCAGGTTTGTTACCGACTGCAAAACCTGCAGATCGAGCCAAACGGTTAGAATCTCCTTCAAGGAAGTTGTCGAAATTATAATTCGAATTTAATTGAGAGTCAATTTTAACATCTCTAATTCCTGGGATTACAAACGGGTTTCTAAGCTCAGGACTTTTTGTTTTAATGGGTACATTAACTTTTTGTGTAATAACAGTAGATCTGCTCGTGCTTGGTATCTTTTCCGTGAAACCTTCTGAAGCGTCGGATGTGTTTTCCATACGAATTACATAAAGTAATTTCGCTGTTTCGCCTAGTTGACGCATCAATGCAATTTTTAGTAATTCTACGTAATGCTCTTCTAACCACTCGTAAAAGAATTTACTAGGAACTTGTATACTCAAAGCAGCATCTACTAGTTTAACAGGCTGTATAGGTTCAAACCATGTTTTATATGCTTGTGGTGAAATATTATCTTTTATAAACGAGAGACAATTATTCCAAGCCGCTTGAGCAGTAATGTTCATTATTTATATATATTAAGAAAGTTAGTGTGTTAAAATCAAGTAGATAACTATTGGCAATATTCGCCGTTATCAACATTACAAATATGTGGACAAAAAAGGCAATAAAAAAAAGATTTCATATTGCATTCTATTTTTTTTTTACCTAATTGCGATTAAATAGTTTTCAACAAAATTTTAATTCTTAAAATCGATAATATGTCAAAAATTCCTTTTAAAAGTCAAGTAAAGGTAAGGTATGGAGAAACTGATCAAATGGGGGTAGTTTATCATGGAAATTATGCCCAATATTTCGAAATTGCTAGAATAGATTGGCTTAATAATCTAGGGGTTTCTTATAAGAGCATGGAAGACAATGGTGTAATGTTACCTGTAATTACTCTTCTTACAAATTTCAAACGTTCGGCCTATTTTGATGATTTATTAACCA
This sequence comes from uncultured Aquimarina sp., assembly GCA_937929895.1. Lineage (GTDB taxonomy): Bacteria > Bacteroidota > Bacteroidia > Flavobacteriales > Flavobacteriaceae > Aquimarina. The sequence continues at coordinate 12,039 of CALFUO010000048.1, read as the reverse complement.
TTACAACAACGTTAAAGGAAATACCGAGTGTTAAAATTATTTTTGAATATGAGGTGCATAATCAAAATGGTGAGTTGTTAACAACGGGAGAAACTACTTTGGTATTTGTAAACAAGAAAACAAAGAGGCCTATGAAGTGCCCACAATATTTATTGGAAAAAATTAATGCAGTTTTATAAAGATATTATTTATCTTCTTATGTAGGCTGGGGGAACAGATTTAAATAAACTCCAGTCTATGATTAGAGAGAATATATTAGACTGCAAGCCTATACTTTGATCTCCAATATCGGTTATAGCATAATCAATTGTAATTCCTCTATAAGAAAACCCAAGACCAAAACTTGGTTGAAAGGCTGTACGCTCTGACCCATCGAATTGTTCTTCTTTTTGAAAGTTGTTAACCCCACCTCTTAAATAGGCTATCTTTTGAAAGTTTAATTCGAAACCAAGTGATGGTGACAAACTAAAGGCATTATTATTGATGATATCATTGGTTTGTGCAAAACGTGTGTTTATGTTAGCTTCAATATTTAAATTAAAATCTCTAGAGAAAGAGATATCACGAGCCAAACCAAATTGTATTGACGGTAATGTAATTTCAGTATCTTCTACTTCTTCCTGTGCAGCAAGTAAATCTTCGCTTCCTTCTCTGGTGATGGTATCATCTGTATCAAAAATACCGTCTTGAATCTGCCAAGAATTATAGGTTGTTGTGATATCTCTTGCAATAGCACCGTATTTCCACTTACCATTTTTAGACTTACCTTGAATACCAACATCTAAACCAAAGCCCCAAGACTTGGCAAAGTCTCCAATAATACGACGAATTACTTTTGCAGAAACTCCATAAGAAAAGCGTTCATTACTAAAAGCTTTTCTAGAATACGAAAGAAGAAATGCATAATCAGCAGTAGAGAATCGTTTCAATTCATCGAAAGGAGTTAGATTATCGCCATCAACAATAAGATTACGAGTGTCTAAAATCCCATCAATACCCAAACGAACTGCACCAATACCAACACTACTATATGCATCTAAAGGTGTTGCAAAGGCTGCATAATCGTAATTAGCAACATCTCCGAAGTAGGAAGCGTGCATTAAAGCAACTTGCTTATTTTCTATAGTACTTAATCCTGCGGGATTCCAATAAATAGCATTAATATTGTCAGAAGAAGCAACTACAGAATTTCCTTTGCCAAAAGCAGCTGCGTCAATACCAATAGCTAAAAATTCATTTGAATAATTGCGAACCTGCCCAATAAGCTGAGAAAGACAAAAAAAGCTAATCAATAAAATAAATGATGGTCTCAAGTTTTTTGAATTTTATAAAAAATTACAACTTTGCTAAAATATAATTTTAATTGAAGTTGATCCATCTATCAGTCTGCAAATTGAATTAAAACTATCTAAAGACATGTCTATAAAACGTCATATACCTAATATTATTACACTTGGAAACTTGTTTTGCGGATGCATCGCTGTGTTTTTTGTCTTACAGGAGGAAATTTATATCGGGTGTATTTTTGCGATTGCAGGTATTGTATTAGATTTTTTTGATGGTTTTGCTGCTAGGTTATTAAAAGTACAAAGTGAATTAGGGCTGCAATTAGATTCTATGGCAGATTTATTAACAAGTGGAATGTTTCCAGGGGCTTTAATGTTTTATCTATTACAACACTCAAATAGGGTAGCTCCCTTTTTACCATCAACTTTACCCACATATGATGTTATCGATTGGCTCCCTTTATTAGGGTTTGTAATAACAGCAGGAGCAGGATATCGTTTAGCTAAATTCAATATCGATACGCGTCAAACGAGTTCGTTTATTGGATTGCCAACGCCAGCAAATACACTATTAATAATGAGTTTGGTCTTAATAAATATTGATGGGACTCTAGATGTATTAATCAAATTGACCAAGAATACAGAGTTTCTTGTCGTATTTACCTTTTTAAGTGTATTCTTAATGAATATGGAATTGCCTCTTATGGGGTTGAAGTTTAAAAACTTTAAAATCAAAGATAATTTATTCAAATATCTGTTCCTTATGATTTCAGGAGTCTTGTTAGTTGGATTAAAATATGAAGGCCTATTTTGTGTGATATTATTGTACGTATTGTTCTCTTTATTCGAAAGAAAAAAGAAATAATCTCTACGTCACATAAATTTCTTTAGTGTTTTGCTAAAAAGATTTTTTGCAACCCAAATTAATACATATTCTATGGTTGTAATTGTTTAATCACTAACACCCAAAACTTTACAATATAGACCGTTTCATAGAAAGATAATAGACTTTTATATCAATATATCGGACGTTTTGGTCTGAGGTTTTTCAATACATTTTCTGAAATTTTTAGCTTCAAAAATACACAAGCCACACTAAATAAAACACTTAATATTAGTGAGCATTTTTAAAACTTAAAACTTTTAGATACTAGTGTTATTTAATATAAATTTATAGAGCTTCTTTTAATGGATCACTCTATATTTGATTATAGAATTATTCATGACAAGATTATAGTATGTCAAAAAAACAAATTACTTCAATAGTAAATAGTTCTTTACTATTTTTGGTGATCTCTTTAGTGCCTTTAAAAGGGGTCGCTCAGGATTTTGAGAAATATAAAGAGTTATTTACATTTCACCCTAATAAGAAAAAGGCTGAGGCAGATTCTACACTTTATGCTTCGAAATTTATAATTGCGCCTGTAATCAGTTTTTCTCCCGAGACTAGTTTAGCATTTGGAGCAGGAGCAAAATACTTATTCAAGTTTAGAGGAAGTGGAGAGGAAACTAGAACTTCTAATATGCCAATGTCTTTAAGATATACTTTAAATAATCAGTTTATCTTATTTTCAGGTTTTGAGATTTTTACAAATCAAGAAAAATGGGTAATTGCAGGTAATATACGTTTTCAAAATTTCCCTCAATTATATTATGGTATAGGTCACGATACACCTAAGAAAAATGAAGAACAATTCGATTTCGTTCAAGCATTGTTCGAGCCAATTTTTTTAAAGCAAACTATTAAGCATTTATATGTTGGGGCAGGGGTTCGTATCAATTCTATTTTTAATGTAGATGCCAAAACGAATGGACTTTTAGAAACGACTCGGCCTATAGGTTATGACGGAAATACAGCTGTAGGAACCGAGTTAGCTGTTTTATATGATAGTAGAAATAATATTTTAAATGCTAAAGAAGGGTGGTTTTTAGAATTAACTTATGGAGTCTATGAAAAAGTTTTTGGAAGTACTCAGAACTTTAAGTTAACCCGTTTTGATTTGCGACATTTCATTTCTTTATCAGATAAAAACAATGGATACGGGGATATTATTGGTTTCCAACTTAAAGGCCATTTTTCTAGTGGAGATGTCCCTATTTCTGAGCTTGCTTCTTTCGGAGGTGACAAAATTCTAAGAGGGTATAGAAAAGGAAGGTATTTAGAAAATCACCTTTTGGCAACACAAGTAGAGTATCGTAAAAACTTTAAAGGTACTCGATGGGGAGCTGTAGCCTTTTTGGGTACAGGAGTTGTTGCTGATAAAGTGAAAAATTTTCAATTAGAAGATTTTAGACCTAATTACGGGATTGGTTTACGATTTATGTTAGACAAAGAAGAGAATCTTAACTTGCGTGCAGATTGGGGGATTGGTGATGAAAAAAGTAATGTTTATTTGAATTTATCTGAGGCATTTTAAAATATAAGATTACTTAACCTATACACAAAACAGAAAAGCCTCGATATCTTTTAACAATACCGAGGCTTTTTTGTTTTGATTCTTATACGATTTTCTGATAATAATACCATTTCCTAATTGAATTTACCGAATTAAAAAGCACCTTTTAAAATTTTACTTCAACATAAAAAACTACCGTAGCTACTGTTATGTTAATTTTTTCTGATTTGTAAAATTCCAAAAATCATCTTCTTCTTTTAAGGTAAACTCAAATAAGAACTGATGTAATTTCGTATAAATAAGCCTAATTTTTTTCATTAGTCTAAGGCAAAAGGTCAAGAATAGCCTCAATTACGGTTGCATATTTTATAGAAAAATAGTGGGAAATAAACAGCATATATGCGAAATTATTGTTGGTAAATGGAATTGTGTTTAACACCAAGGAAGAGAATTATTTCTTTGATTTTAAAGTTGCTGTTTCTTTCGCAATGCGTTCACGTTGTTCTTTATTTAAACCTTGTCTGTAATACACATCTGGTTTATGAATTACACGAGGTTCTTTCATCCTATGATCGTTAACATCTCTACTAAGATCACAATCGAAACGGACCAATTTAGAATTGAATTTACTCCATCCACTTATATTAATGAAATGGGCTAATCCCCAAGTAATTCCTCGTCCGTCTTTTGTGTCTATAAATGCATCAGGAACAAATGGCGCTGCTGCATATGGCATTAATTCAGATATCGCAGCGATTTCGAAATTTACCCAATCCTTAGCATATTGAATCGTGTTATGCTCATTACCATCTTTATAAACTAAAGCAGCTACTCCTTCTTTAAAAGGGAATAAACTGGTCTCGTGACCCGAATTTATTACAGGGTTTAAAGGGTGTTTGGTAAATGGTCCTAGAGGATTGTTTGCCGTAGCTAAACCTTGCATACGAACCCATTTATTATTTTCATCTATAAAATCGGATTTATAGTACAAATAGATTTTTCCATTATGTACTAATGGGTAAGGGTCATGAATCGAATATTGGTCCCAAGCTCCTTTAGGTCCATTCGGAATAACAATTTTATTATAAGGTGTCCATGGTCCATTAGGAGAGTCAGAGTAAGAAACTGCTACAGGACAATCGTCTCCACGTTTTCCACTAGCCTCCATAAATCCTTGATAGTATAGATAATATTTTCCTTTCCATTTTAGGATGTCTGTAGTGGTAACAGAGCGCCAACCAACTAAAGGCTTCTTTGGTCTTTTAATAGCTACACCCTGTTCTTTCCAAGTAAAACCATCTTCACTAGTTGCGTACCAAATTTCTGCTAAATCCCAATCTGCCGAAGGAATTATATCGGTAGACTTTTTAGCACCTTGTGGTGGAGTAGGAGTTTCACGGTGGGTATACCACACATAATATTTTCCATTTTCAAAAATTACTTTTGATGGATCTCTTCTAGATATGGTTCCGTCGTGATTATTGTAGTCAAACCCCTTTAATTCTGTGTATTTAAACTGAGAAAATAACTCATTATTCTGTGGTTTTGGGGCAGGATATGCATCGTAAAGTCTGTGTAAAGCACTACTTAAAGGCTTATTAGGTTTTTCTAATGGGAGTTGTTGTGGAAAATGTTTAAGTTGCGGAGTATGGTTTGTTTCCATCTCTGAAGGCACTGTTTCTTTTTGATTACTACATGAAAACAATGTAATTAATAAAGAAACGCATATGATTTTGCGCATAAATTTATTTTTAGCGTAAGATAATCTTAAATGTTATTAAAAGAATAGAAACCTGCTAGACAAAGCTTCTTAAATTAGTGATTCGCCATTTAAATCTGTAGTTAAAATTTCACTCATATAATCGAAGTATGGTCTTAGTAATTCATAATAAGCAACAACTGTTTCAGAGAAGTTACTAGCAAATACCTCTTCGTTTGTAAAGTTGTGTTTAAAATAAAAGGACTTTTTCTTGATTAGATCGATAGCAGGGTCTTCTTTCGAGAATCCTTTGGGGGCTGTTTTAACTTCTTCGGCTGGGGCAAAATCACTTCCAAATACTTTTGAGAATGAGGAATCATTCATGATTTTTCGAATTGGGATGTCGTCTATTTCAAATTCTTTTCGAATTCGTAATAAATCAGCTGGGGCAGGCTGAAAAAAACCACCTCCGATCATAGATTCTCCATCAGCGATACTTAAAAAATATCCACCTCTTAACGCTTCACCTTCACGAACAAAATTAGCACTTCGATGTGTTTTGTAAGGTGTTTTATCTTTACTAAAGCGCACATCTTTGTAAATACGATAGATTTTCATTTTCTCTATTTGGTCACTATTTTCTAAACCGATTCTAATGTCACTACAAACAGTTTTAAATAATTGTTCTTCCTCTTGATAACGTTTTTTATTGCTATCAAACCAATCCTTATTATTGTTTTCTTTTAACTCTTTTAAAAATTCAAATAAACTTGGTGAAATGCCTGCCATAATTTTACGAACTAATTAATAATACAATTTTAAGCTTTTTAATTGTTGAAGTGATTTAAACTTTTTTTAAATGGCTGCAAAATGCTCTTTTTAGCTCTATTTTTAACTTTTTTATCTCCGTAGCCCTGTTATGTAAAGAAAAAAGCTTCAATAGAACAAAAAAAATCTATTTTTCGTTTCAATCAAAAAAGTTTAGATCACTTCATTGTTTGTTATGAGAACGAAATAAGATTAAACAAAAATAAAGCAATACTTTATAACTATATTTACAGACTATATTTTAAGAGATCGTATGGTGACAGTGAAGGAAAATATCATTGACCAAATAAAAAGTAGAAAACAATACTTAAATCTTCCAATACGTTTAAAAGAGCGTACTGAATATTTTACAGCTTTATTGTTTGAAACTTTATTTGATGTAGAAGCTTCGGTAGAACATAATATCGAAGAATTAGCAAACGTTTTTCATACTCTTGTTGAATTGGCTTGTTGGGATACTGAAAAAAAATGCAGTGATATTTGGGAAGATTATTTAGTAAGTTTCCCGAAGATCTTAGAAAAATTACAGTTAGATGCACAAGCCTTTTTAGAAAGTGACCCAGCAGCAAATTCTATAGAAGAAATATACTTAGCATATCCTGGTTTTTATGCTATTGCAGTGTACCGATTTAGTCATGAATTGTATATGAAGGGATTTCCATTAGTACCAAGGCTAATGACCGAATACGCACACCGATTAACAGGAACAGAAATTAATGCAGGTGCCCAAATAGGAGATTCTTTTTTTATAGATCATGCTACAGGAACTATTATTGGTGAAACGGTTATTATTAAAAATAACGTAAAAATTTACCAAGGGGTTACTTTAGGAGCGAAGTACGTTACGCGCGATTTAAAAGGGTCTAAGCGTCACCCTACAGTAGAAGATAATGTAATCATCTATGCAAATGCTACTATTTTGGGAGGAGACACCATCATCGGGGCAAATAGTATTATTGGAGGAAATGTTTGGTTAACGAAATCGGTACCAGAGAATTCTATTATTTCGAACACAAAAGAAGTTAAAGTACGTACGTATGGGAAATAGTATTTTAGATTTAATAGGTAATACGCCTTTAGTTGAAGCCAAAACACTAATCGATAATCCTAATATTAGGTTATTATTAAAATTAGAAGGAAATAACCCTGGTGGTAGTGTTAAGGATCGTGCTGCTTATAATATGATTAAATCAGCTCTAGAAAGAGGAGATATTAATCAAGATACACAGTTAATTGAAGCTACTAGTGGGAATACAGGTATTGCTTTAGCTATGATAGCAGGGTTATTTAAGCTAAATATAGAATTGGTAATGCCTGAAAATGCGACTAAAGAACGTGTACAAACGATGCGTGCTTACGGAGCTAAAGTAACCTTGACTCCAAAAGATGTTGGTATTGAAGGTGCTCGTGATTATGCTGAGAGTAAAGTGAACAATGAAGGTTTTGTAATGCTAAATCAATTTGGTAATGATGATAACTGGAAAGCGCATTACAAAACAACAGGTCCAGAAATTTGGAGAGATACCGAAGGTACAGTAACCCACTTTGTTTCTGCAATGGGTACTACTGGTACAATTATGGGAACTTCAACTTTTTTAAAAGAGCAAAATTCAGATGTGCAGATTATTGGAGCACAACCAACAGATGGTTCTAGCATCCCTGGTATTCGTAAATGGCCTGTAGAATATTTACCTAGAATATTTAATCCTATCAAAGTAGATCAGGTGATCGAAGTAAGTCAAGAAGAAGCCACAATGATGGCAAAAAGACTAGCTAAAGAAGAAGGTGTTTTTGCAGGGATGAGTAGTGGAGGGTCTGTTTGTGCTGCTTTAAAGTTAGCAAAAACTATAGATAGTGGTGTTATCGTGGCTATCATTTGTGATCGAGGAGATCGCTATTTATCTTCGAATTTATTTGAATAAAAGTACGTGAATTTTAGTGGTTTGTCCTGTCTAAGACTAGACGAAGATGACCACTAAATTTTGATTTTTTGTTATAAGTTTGCCGTTATTTTCTTGTAAACAAAATGGTGGTGTAACTAGCAATGTCCCAGATAACCACCTACAAAGCTATATTTCTAAAGACAAAAGTTTTATTCTTTTTAATGAATTAGTAAGAACCGTAGTACGTACTATGCCTATTTTTTCTGACTTGTATAATTCCTAAATTCATATAGGAAATGGTATTAGATAAAAACTCACTAGTATCCGAAAGTTTTAAGTTTTAGAAATAATAATAGTACGTGTTTTATTTAAAGTGTCTTGTGAATTTTTGAAACTAAAAATTTTAGAAAATATATTTTCTAAGATAAATTGAAAAAATCTTAGATCAAAACACTCAATGTATTGATATATAAAAGTTTACTCTATTTCAGTGAAACGGTCTATATTCTAAAGTTTCGGATGCTAGTGATAAAAAGTAAAGTAATAGCTTTGTGTATATGGAATTAAAGGATCTTTTGTTAATTGCAGTAGGTAGCATTACCGGTTTTATAAACACAGTTGCTGGTGGAGGAACAGTTATTATTATGCCGTTTTTGATCCTTTTTATGGGCTTACCACCAAGCATTGCTAATGGAACGAATAGAATAGGGGTTTTTACGCAAACCATTTTTTCTGCTTGGGGATTTAAAAGTAAAGGGGTTTCTCCTTTTGTATTAGGAGTTAAAAAATCTATCTTATTAGGATTAGTTGCTTGTGCTGGTGCATCATTAGGGTCTTTAATAGCTATTGAAATACCAGATCGATTATACAATCGAATTCTTTCTATTGTAATGATATTGGTTTTAATACTAACACTTTGGAAACCTAAAGCACCACAAGCTTTTTTAGAGGATCCTAAGAAAGGTTATACTATTGCGTTATTAGCCTTGTTTTTTGTGGGGACTTATGCTGGTTTTATTCAAGCGGGAACAGGACTATTTTTGATTTTAAGTTTATCTTATTTTTGCAATTTGACTTTAGTACAATCAAATGCTATTAAAACTTTAATCGTTTTTATTTTTTCTTTAGGTACTATAGCGGTGTTTGCTTATCATAATAAAATCGATTATTATTACGGAATTTTATTAGGGATAGGAAACGGATTAGGGGGTTGGGTTGCTAGTCGTTGGTCGGTAAAGAAAGGAGATCGTTTTATTCAGGTTTTTATGATAATAGCTGTTTGTTTAATGGCTTTCAAGTTATGGGTATTATAAAAATTGGTTTTGGTGGTGGTTGTCATTGGTGTACAGAAGCCGTTTTTCAATCCCTGAAAGGGGTAATTCAAGTAGATCAAGGTTATATTGCTTCTACTAATGAAAACGAGACTTTCTCTGAAGCTGTAATTGTAAGCTTTAACTCGGATATAATTTCGACAGCAACTTTGATAGAGGTGCATCTATTGACACATAAAAGCACATCTAATCATTCTTTTAGGGGGGTGTATCGTTCTGCAATCTATTATTTCAAAGAATTCGAAAAAGACATTCTACAAGGAATAATAAACAAACTTCAACCAGATTTTGAACATAAAATAATTACAAAGGTTCTTCTTTTTCAAAATTTTAAAGATTCTAGAGAGCAGATTCAAAATTATTATTTAAAGAATCCTCAGAAACCTTTTTGTCAAAAATACATATCTCCAAAATTAGAATTGATTAAAGAGAAATATTCAAAATATAGTAATCTATAACAAAGCTTTCAATAGATTAAGGGTTTCGACAATACTAGTTTTCTTACATTTACTTTGTAAATACATCTCAATAAGAAAACAATCAATGCAAAAACAACGCATCGTTATCATAGGAGCTGGATTCGCTGGAATTTCAATGGCGAATTCCTTTAAAAATAAAAAAGAGATAGACGTACTACTCTTAGATCAAAATAATTTCCACAATTTTCAACCGCTCTTATATCAAATAGCCACAGGAGGTTTAGAGCCTTATAGTATTGCTTATCCTGTACGCCGTATTCTTCGTGGTGCTAGAAATATTCGTTTCCGTATGGCTAAGGTCGAAAAGATCTTCACAGAAACGAATAGTTTAGAAACCTCGTTAGGTACTATTGCCTACGATCAATTGATTATAGCTACAGGAAGTCAAACAAACTTCTTTAACTTTTCTGACGACACAAAGAAACATCTATTATCCTTAAAAAGTGTTCCTGAGGCTTTAGATATTAGAAGTTACATCTTTCAAAATCTAGAACGTTCTTTAGTGAAGTGGGAAGGAGAAACGGTAGATGAAATTATTAGTATTGCTATCGTTGGAGGTGGACCTGCGGGTATTGAAGTTGCTGGTGCCATTGCAGAGATGAAGAAATATGTGATTCCACGTGATTTTCCTGATTTAGATGTTTCTAAAATGGAAATTCATTTATATCAATCTTCTCCAAGGTTATTAAAAGGAATGTCTGAAGAAGCTGGCGAAAAAAGTAAGCAGTTTCTAGAGGAAATGGGAGTGAAGGTTCAATTGAATTCTCGTGTTACTAACTACGATGGTGATTTGTTAGAGCTGAAAACAGGTGAGACTTTTAAAACGGATACCGTTATTTGGGCTGCTGGTGTACAAGGAACTATTATTGATGGATTAGCCGAAGATGTCATTGCTAGAGGAAATCGAATTAAAGTAGATGAATTCAATAAATTATTAGGCAGTAAAAATATGTATGCTATCGGAGATGTAGCAACGCATATTTCTGAATCAACACCTTATGGCTTACCTATGCTAGCGCCAGTTGCACAACAACAAGGAGTAACCTTGGCAAAAAATATACTAGCTGTGATTAAGGGAAAAGAAATGGAACCTTTCGAATATTTCGACAAAGGGAGTATGGCTACTATTGGTAGAAAAAAAGCAGTTGTCGATCTGCCTAAATTTAAGTTTCAAGGAGCTTTTGCGTGGTATATTTGGATGTTTGTACATATCTTTTCTCTAGTAGGTTTTAGAAATAAAATTGTTGCTATGATCGATTGGATGACTAATTATTTTACCTACGATAGACCTTTAGGGTTAATAATTAGACCTTTTTATAAGAAATAATTAATAAAAAAGCTCAGGTTATAATACCTGAGCTTTTCATAAAAACAAAATAAATAATTTACACTATTGAAATAATCATGATAATTCGAAGTGAAATTATTACTGTAAAGAATTCTTAATGATTATCTTTTGAATTCTTGCCTTTATAAAAGGCATGTACTTTTATAATTTTAATTTATAATCGTGAGCTCCTTTAGCAAAGTTACTTCGCGTAATTTTAGTGCCTGTAACTCGACTTCCTTTTCCCCAGTTTACTTCTACACGATTGTCACCGAGTACAATATCTGTTAATTTTTTTCTAAGCTTTTTGGCTATAGCTGCATATTTTTTATCAAAAGCAACATTGTTAACTTCTTTAGGATCATTTTTTGTATCGTACAAAGCAGGGTCTAAATCTTTGTAGCTTGCATTTTTTGCCCATTTGATATCTTCACCTCTTTTCTTATTAGGGCGAATTTGCATAGAAAAAGCATAATCCTTAGTTTTAATAAACGCTCTAGGGCCAGTTACCGCATGGCATTCCCCAACAATATAATCTCTTTTAGGGGCTTGTCCCGAAGCTACTTTTTCCATATTCAGACCATCTAAATAATTGAACTCTTTAGATTTTAAATCACCTCCTGCGGCTCCGATAATTGTAGGTGCTATATCTACAAACTCTGTATAATCTTTTACTACTTTACCAGCAGGAAACTTCTTTTTATCAGAAGAAACAACAATAATAGGGTTGTGTATATCCATATCCCATGGAGAAAACTTCGAAACAGAACCATGGTCATTTAGTTTCCAACCATGATCTCCACATACATA
>CALFUO010000047.1 GCA_937929895.1 uncultured Aquimarina sp. | reverse complement strand
AATTGAAACTTTACGTAAAACCCCAATCGCTTTTTATATTCCTCTATTAAAGAAATTAAATGTGAATTATCTGTTTTACCAATCGCTAATAATGTAATGGTCATTACGGTAAATTATGGTTAATTTGCATACTACAAAAATAGCCATCGAAATATGATTAGTAAAGCGCAGTTTGACAAGGAAGTAGAATTAATTATTGCCAACGCTATCCGCGAAGATGTAGGAGACGGAGACCATAGTTCTTTAGCCTGTATTCCTGCCGACACGCAAGGTAAAGCGAAACTTTTAGTAAAAGATGAAGGAATTTTAGCTGGTGTAGAGTTTGCAAAATTAGTTTGCGCTTATGTCGATCCTGAACTAGAAGTAGAGGTATTAATCGAAGATGGCTCTACAGTAAAGTATGGAGATATTGCATTTTATGTTTCTGGAAGCTCTTTATCTATCCTTAAGGCTGAACGCCTAGTACTAAATGCAATGCAACGTATGAGTGCTATTGCTACGAAAACAAAAAAATTTGTTGACTTACTCGAAGGCACAAATACTCAAATCTTAGATACGCGTAAAACGACTCCTGGAATTCGTGCCTTAGAAAAATGGGCGGTTAAAATCGGAGGTGGTGAAAATCATCGTTTTGCTTTGTACGATATGGTAATGTTAAAAGATAACCATATTGACTTTGCTGGTGGAATCACTGAAGCAATTGACAAAACAAAAGCTTACTTAAAAGAAACAGGTCGTGATTTAAAAATTATTGTAGAGGCGCGTGATTTGGATGAAATTAGAGAAATCTTAAAATCTGATGGAGTATATCGTATTCTAATAGACAATTTTAATTACGAAGATACTCGTACTGCTGTTAAATTAATTGGAAACAAATGTTTAACTGAATCTAGTGGAGGAATTGACGAAACAACTATAAGACAATATGCAAAATGTGGTATCAATTACATCAGTAGTGGAGCATTGACTCATTCGGTTTACAATCTAGACTTAAGTTTAAAAGCAGTTTAATGAGCTTTTTAGAAATTGTTAAAAAAAATAAAATTGTACGATTGGCAAAATTACTTTTGCAAACAATTAAAATACCTGGTTTTAAAGGACTTTCGCTTTATGACCTACTATATATGTACCTAAAAGGAATTGTCTACGGAGCTTTTTCAACAAGAGCTTCAGGGATTTCCTTTAGTGCATTTTTAGCTATTTTCCCTTTTTTACTTTTTCTCTTAAACCTTATTCCCTATATACCGATCGATAACTTTCAGCAGGAATTTATTTCTTTTTTAAATGAGTTATTGCCTCCGAAAACATCAGAGTTTTTTGATAGTATTATTGTAGATATTGTTAAAAATAAACGTGGAGGGTTACTTTCCTCGACTTTCTTTTTAGCTATTTTTTTAATGACTAACGGAATTAATGCTGTTTTCTCTGGCTTTGACAACTCGTACCATAATGATTTTAGTTACAGCTTAATAAAACAATATTGGGTTGCATTGGGGGTTGCCATTATCTTGGCATTGTTCTTGTTCTCTACGGTTTACGTAACTGTTTATTTCAGTTACTTAGTAAACACCTATGAGCGTATTTTTATTGGAGATGCTATTTTTTGGTTAAAGTTTGGACGCATTAGTTTTTACATCGTGATGGTGTTTTTTACAATCGCTACCTTATTTTATTTCGGAACTAAAGATGGACGTGGAGTTAGTTTCTTTTCTCCTGGTGCTGTTTTAACAACTTTTCTTATCTTAGTTACAACCTATTTATTTGGTTTTTATATAGATAACTTTTCAAGATACAATGAGATCTATGGTTCTATCGGAGCTTTATTAATTTTAATGTTATATATCTACGTAAACTCTAATTTAGTATTATTAGGGTATGAACTAAATGCCACTCTTGCGAAATTAAAACGCTCAACAAAAAAATAATGCTATGAAAAAATTCTTAATGCTTATTACAGTTGCTTTTGCTTCAGTAACACTCTCCTATGCTCAAGTAAAAGTTGGTGATGCCACTTTACCTAGTAAACTTATTGTTAAAGAACAATCCTTAATTTTAAATGGAGCTGGGATTCGTAAAAAATTATGGTTTAAACTGTACTCTGCAGGCTTATATCTTCCTAAAAAAAGTAATGACGCTAGTTCTATCGTAAACAGCGATGCTGCTACTGGTATTCGATTAGATATTACTTCTGGATTAATTTCTACTTCTAAATTAATAGGGGCCGTAAGAGATGGTTTCCGACAAACCAATGACGCTACAACAGTTGCTAAACTACAGTCTAAACTAGAAACCTTTATCAATTACTTAGATGGGGAAATCAATGTTGGAGATAAATATGACATTATTTATTTACCAAGCCAAGGTCTAAGTATTTCCAAAAATGGTATTAATAAAGGAAGTATTGAAGGTCTAGATTTTAAGAAGGCTGTTTTTAATATCTGGCTAGCCGAGACCCCTGTGGACGAAAATTTAAAAGAAAGTCTCCTAAAAAATTAGTATTTTAATAAATGTTTAATGCCCCAAAATTATCGATACCAATGAAAAAATTAATTTTAACTATTTGTGCTGTATTGGTAGGGTTTGTTGCTTTTGCCCAAATCCCTGTAGGAAGAACTGTAATGGAATACGAAGTATCCTACGATGACCAAGTTTTAAAAATGAATGGTGCTGGTACTAGAAATATGTTGTTTATAGAACTATATTCAGTAGGTCTATATTTAAAAGAACGCAGCAATGATGCTATTTCTACTGCTTTTGCTAACGAAACCATGGCTCTACGTATTAAAATCACCTCTAAACTTATTAAAAGAGAAGTAATGCTAAAAGCGATTGAAGATGGTTTTATACAAGCTACTGAAGGAAATACTGCTTCTCTGCAAAAAAGAATTGATAAAATTAGAGAATACTATGCGAAACCAATAAAAAAAGGAGATCTTTTAGAATTGGTTTACATTAAAGACAAAGGAATACACTGTTATTTTAATAATGAACTTTATGGAATTATTGAAGGGCAAGATTTTAAATTTGCTTTGTTTAAAGTCTGGTTAGGTGACAACCCTACTAAAGCCGACTTAAAGCAAAAATTGATGGGAAATCAATAAAACAATACTCTTAAAAAGTAAAAAATGGATGTTGAAAAAACAACATCCATTTTTTATTGACAAATCTTATAATTTTAATTTTCTGGCAACGCAAACTTTCCCTAGAATTACTATTAATCCATAGAATGAATCAACCTTAAAAGTTATGGTATATTTTATTTCATAAATTTTCACATTGTACGCCACTACTTAAATTTCAACAGAAATTGTAAAAAAGTCTTCATTAACAACAAACTTAAAACACTCTACACAAAATAATTTATTATAGAAATAAGACTCTTCTTTCTCTTATAAGTCAGTCAAGTGTGACGGTCTTTTAAAAAAGTAGCTCTCGACAAACTTTAATATTGCTCTATTTTACTTGCTCTATTTTGTAGTGTATAGTCTAACAATACCATTGCAGCCATCGCTTCTACGATAGGCACAGCTCTTGGTACGACACAAGGATCATGCCTCCCTTTTCCTTGCATTACAACAGCCTGCCCCTCTTTATTAATAGAATCTTGATCTTGCATTATTGTTGCTACTGGTTTAAAAGCAACATCAAAATAAATATCCATTCCATTAGAAATACCACCTTGTATTCCTCCAGAAAGATTTGTTTTGGTGGTCCCATCTGCATTAAAAAGGTCATTATGCTGACTCCCTTTCATTTCAGATCCTTCGAAACCACTTCCATATTGAAATCCTTTTACTGCATTAATAGAAAGCATTGCATGTCCCAATGCCGCATGTAAACGATCAAAAACAGGCTCACCTAATCCAATAGGTACTCCTTTAATTACACAACTTACGATTCCCCCGACAGTATCTCCTTCTTTACGAATTTGTTTGATATAGTTTTCCATTTCGGCAGCTAGCTCTTGATCTGGACAACGAACTATATTACTTTCTGTTTTAGAAAAATCTATACTATCGAAAGGCTTTTCTAATTTTATTGGACCTACACCACTAACAAAAGCATGTACCGAAATTCCCTGTAAAGCTTGTTTTGCAATAGCTCCTGCTACCACACGACAAGCTGTTTCTCTAGCCGAAGAACGACCACCACCTCTATAATCTCTTACATCACCGTATTTTTTGAAATAAGTATAATCTGCATGAGAAGGTCTAAAAGAATCTTTTATATGCGAATAATCCTTAGATTTCTGGTTCGCATTTCTAATAGCAAAACCAATTGGAGTTCCAGTAGTCTTTCCTTCAAAAATACCAGAGAAAAATTCCACCGTATCTGGTTCTTTTCTTTGAGTAACGATCGCTGATTGCCCTGGCTTTCTACGATCCATTTCTTTTTGAATTTCATCTAAATCTAACAATATCCCTGCTGGACATCCATCGATTACTCCTCCAATTGCCACTCCGTGTGATTCACCAAAAGTGGTAAGTTTAAACAGTTTTCCTATGCTGTTACCTGCCATAAAAATTCATTTTGCACAAAAGTAATAGTATCGTTTCATTTTACCCAATGATATAGCTTAAACAAAACAAAAAACCTAGCCTTTCGGCTAGGTCTAAAAAAATATTCTGAAATTTTATTTTATTTTACTGTGATCTTTTCATCGAAAGTGTAACCATCTATCGTAGTTGTAATTACATAGTCACCAGCTGGTAAGTTATGTAAATCGAATGCGCTATATGTTAAAATTTCATGGTTATGAGTATTGTAAATTTCAATTCCTTTCGAATCAAATATACTTAGTGCTACTTCCGATTTAGTAAAATTATTAATTAAAACCTTAGCAATTTTATCGTTTAAAGAGATAGATGGCGCTTTAAAAACTTTTTTCGCTGCCTTTAAAATCGTTACATTATTCTCTGCTACTACTACAGGGGTAATCTCAATCTTATTTGTATCCTTAGATTCTACAAAATAAATACCCTGTGGTACTCCTGAAAAATCTAAAGTTTTATGTAGCCAATTTCCTTCTTTTAAAACTTCTGAATATAAAACCTCGTCTTTAGTATCTACTATAGAAAGAACTTCTCCTTCTATTACACTGGTCATAGCGATTTCTACTTTTTTATTATTAGAAGTCTTAACTATGATTTTGTTTGTTGCTTGAGCTGCTATGGCTGTTAAAAGTGCTACACTTAACAATCCTTTTTTGATTACGTTTTTCATAATAAACTCGCGTTAGTTGTTGAGCATTAATTACACTTCAAAGGTACGTCTGTAATACGCATTTTATTATTCCTGACTTACTACATTCTAATGTTATTTTAACCGAAAATATTATAGTAACAACAAAAACCCATCAATACACAAACATAAATCACTTAAAAACAACACTATTACGATTACCTCTATATTTAACCTAAAATCACTAGCATCCGAAACTTTAGAATATAGACCGTTTCATTAAAAGGGAATAGACTTTCATATATCAATACATTGGACATTTTGGTCTAAGATTTTTTCAATTCATCTTAGAAAATATATTCCCTAAAATTTTTAGCTTCAAAAATTCATAAGACACTCTAAGTAAAAAACCTCCGTTAAAAATGGAGGCTTTGATTTTCAGATTAATCCCATAGGGGCAACACGTCAAAGACTATTGGTGTGATTGATATTTGACGTATCTTTTATCATATCCTCATCTAAGCCCACTGTGCTTACAAAATAACCTCGAGACCAAAAATGATTTCCCCAATATGGCTTTTGTTTTAATTTCGGATAAGTCTTGAATAATTTTATTCCTATTTTTCCTTTTAGTGTACCCTTGAATTCTGATACAGATAGTTTGCATATCGTGCTCGACTAAGGATTTTATCATTCCTTCTAGGATACGAAATTGATACTTAAGCGTGAAAACAATGTGATAATCTCATTTGTAATAAACATGTGTCAATTTTCTATATTTACTCATCTTAAAAAGTTTTAAGTGGTAAACCTAATAAATGGCAAAGTCTTTAAAACATGACCACCGTCAAAGACGATGGTTTTATATACTCAAATAAAATTATGAGAACACTATTTGCAATTACATTTCTTATTGTTTCTCTCGGTTGGGCACAAACAGGAACAATTCAAGGAATAATTATTGACAAAGATGCTCAATTCCCTTTACTCGGCGCTACTGTAAAACTAGTAAATAGTTCGTACCCCAAAGGAGCAATCACAGATACTGATGGTTTTTTTCAAATAAAAGATGTCCCCCTAGGTCGTCAAACTCTAAAGATTAGTTTTGTTGGATTCGAAACTCAGTACAGAGATAATATTATTGTCGATTCTGGAAAAACAGCTGTTGTAAATATTGCTTTGATCGAATCTTTTTATAGAAGTGATTTAAACTTTTTTGATAAAAAAAACAGGGATGTATAAATTTATGTTTCCAGACTTAAATTCATTAATCATCCCTACTTATGTACAGTGTACTTGCTAAAGATACAATAGAAAAAGAGATTTTACCTTACTTACCACTTTCCAAACGAGGTTTCTCCCCTAGAGTTTCTCTAGTTGAGATTATAAATTGTATTCTATACAAACTTAAAACAGGTGTTCAAAGGGATCAACTAGCGATTAAAGCGCTCTTTGAAGATAAAGTATTGAGTTGGCAATCAGTTTATCACCATTATCGAAAATGGTGTAAATTAGGGGCTTGGAAAAATTGTTGGATTCAACTTTTAAATAAATATAAAGCGTGTTTAGATTTATCCAGTAGTGATCTTGACGGTAGTCACACCACAGCTCTTCGTGGAGGAGAACAAGTTGGATATCAAGGTCGCAAAAAAAGAAAGACTACTAACGCTTTGTATTTTACAGATAAACAAGGTCTACCACTTGCAATGTCCGAACCTACAAGTGGTAATCATAATGATCTATTTGATATAGAAATCCACTTTGAAGAAATCACCAATACATTGGAGCAAACCCAAATAAATATCGATGGTTTGTTTTTAAATGCAGATGCAGGTTTTGATTCTCTAAAGCTTAGAAATCAATGCGAAAGCAAAGGAATAATAGCCAATTTTGCTAAGAGCAAACGAAACAATTCTGGTAATGAAGATCACTATTTTGATGACGAATTATACAAAGAACGCTATAGTATTGAAAGGACTAATGCTTGGATGGACAGCTATAGAAGCTTACTAAATCGTTTTGATACAACTATAACTAGTTGGTTGGGATTCAACTATATCGCATTTATCAC
>CALFUO010000046.1 GCA_937929895.1 uncultured Aquimarina sp. | reverse complement strand
CCTCAATCCAACCTGTAGGAATATTTTCAATCGTCCCCCTCCACCATACAGAGCCTAAACCACTATTGAATACAGCGTTTGTTTTTTCAAGCTCATCCATTCTGCTCATTAAAACAGTTATTGGATCTATTCTTTTAAGATCTGACCAATCAATACTGTTTTCAGCAGCACCAAAAGTTACATATCTAGTTTTATAGACTGGTTTTAGTTGTGCATCTTCAAACTCTATTGCCTCAGCATCTTCTTTAATAAAAACTTTAGACTGTAAGGTTCCGCCTTTAAAAGGTAAAATTTCATTGTTTACATAAATAAATCCATCTGTAACATTAAATCCTTGTACTGTACAACCGCTAATTATTACTTTATCGCCTAAAGCTCCTCCGTAGGCATTAAAAATGCTATATGCTTTTTGAACCTCTACTAAGGTTTCAAGCTCAAATGGAAATCCTCCAATTTGTTGAAAATCTATATAATTCATAAGGCAATTATTTTAAACCTTTTAACATCTTGTTTATACTCGTTTACCAATGCTGTTATAGCATATGGATTATCTTTAATAATTTGTTCCGGAACGTGAACTATAAAATCTACACCAGTATCTCCATAATCCCTTCTGCTATACAATGTTTGTTGTCCTAAATAAATAGGTCTTTTTTCTATTCTTGTATATAAATAAGTACGATCAAATTCGTTACCGTTTCCTATTATTATTCTACGCTCTAGCGTATCAAATCTATCATTTAACACTTTTCTTAAATAACATACTTGCCCATAATGATTTAAGTAATATGCTCTGTCATCTCTATTTTGCAGCCATCTATTGTAAATGTCTTTTAATGGCTCAAAAGCTACGGATGCAAACACGTTAAACATTGACAGCCTTAAAAATGGTGGTGTTATTAATAGCTGTAGCTTGTCAAAATTTACTTTATACCACATAGCTAATTCCGTTAAAATCAGGAGTAGTAAAATAACCACTCTCTAAAACTGTTTTTACTTCAACTTCTTGTGGTTCTGCATAGTCTTGTAATTCCGGAACAATAAAACTAGACCTTACTAATTTTCTGTGTGCTATTTTAACACCATCTACTTGCTGCAATAGGTTGTCTAAATCCTCCAACACCAACTCTCCATCAAAAGAAAAGTTTCGTTTAAAATCTTGTATTACATCTTCAACAGGCTTTTTGCCTGTTTTAAAACTTACTCCATTCTGATCTAGCACTAATGGATCTATGTAGATGTCATAATCTAAATACAATATATCAGGTGGAAAGTTTACGACTCTAATTCTGTTACCTGCAAACTTAATCTCCTCAAAATAAGATTGAACTCCTAGTACTTCTTGATCAGAAATAGGAGCGAGCTCGTTGTCTTTTTCTCCTGCGATTTTTACAACTATGGTTCCTGGAACATCTCCATCTGCCACAGATGCGTTTTTAATAATTTTAGAATCTTGTATTTGTTCTAAAGTTTGTCCGGTATTATCAAACCTATCTGCATCAGCTATTAGCGTAAAGCCTTGCTGATATTGTAATGCCATGTATCTATACCAAGATGTACGACCTCTTTTTTGGTTTCTTAGTTTTTCTGTAATCTCAACATTGTGTTGGTCAAACAACAACTCTAAAACGTAGATAGCGTAAGCAATAACATCAAAAAAAATATTTTCAAAACTGACTAACGAGAATTGATCTTCAAAACTTTTACCAGCTTCTAAACCGTATAAGTTTACTACCACTTCTTTATTAATAAAAGATTCTGTAATACTTTGTTTTATGTCTTTTAGAGCTCTTGCCATTATCTTACTACAAATGTTGATTCTACTTGCATACTACCAATCCCTACATCGGTAATTTGTTGTTTTGTTAGTCTGTTTATATCACTTGCTGGCTTGTCTCTTGCATCAAAAAAACGCACGATGTTTCTATTAGAAACTTGACTTACCTTGTATTCTTTTTTTGGTTCTGCATCATCTGTAATGCTCGTACCATTTAGCAAAGCCATTGCCAAAGCATTTTCGTAATTACCGGTTAACTCCGTAACCTTGTCAATAAAAGACTGCCCTTGTTTAACTTTACTCATAATCCGCCTCAATTGTTACATTGTTTAAATCATATAGATTTAACTCCGTAATTTTTAAACCATCTAAAGGAAATTGCCTTCTTATCTCATGTCGATAATCTAACAGATCGGTACTCAATGTAATGTCTCCTATACCGATTCCTAATGTTGGATTGCCTTTAAAATCGTTAGGATGCGCAATGAGTATTAAGGCTTTGTTTTGCTGCAATGTATTCCCAAGTACAACTCCTTGTGTAATCAAACCATCTTTATCTCTAATTGGTACTATTTTAACATCCATCAGCTCTCCGTCATCCGTATGATCTACCAACTGTATTGCAAAATCTTTCATTCTACGTAATATTTCCGTTAAAAACTCCAGTTACAAAACCTCCATTTGTTGGAGCTACCAAACCGCTTGCATAATTAATAGTGGCCGATTTTACGTAGGTATCTATCATATCTGCAAATCTATTTGCAAATTCATCGTCTGAATTCTCTTCCCTTGTTCGCATATCTGTGAACAATTGCTTGAAGTCTGTTTTTAATTTCCCCTTATCTAATGCCATTTAAAACTATTTTAAAAGTTTCTTAAAATCTTGTTCAAACTTTGTCAAAGCAGTAATTGTAGGTGGTAACGGTGTGCCTGATGGACCTACTGGTGTTGTTACCGTAATTTTGCCAATGATGTCTTTTAACGCTCCAAATAAGTCAAGTAAAGAAGTATCACTATTTTTTACAGACACTTTATTGTCTTTACCATCTAGCAAAACAGACAAGTCTTTTTGCTTAAACGAAACTGATTCAACTTCATCGACTTTTACAATGGTTAGATTATCTAGTTCTCCAGTTAAACTCATCAACAACACATTTGTGCCTATTTTTGGAGTAATTAGTAATTGATTATCTCCAGCACCAATCGTTGCTTTTAGTTTTACATCTGTCAATACAAGATCCTCCTCAACTTCTACAGAACAATGATCTCCGTTTACCTCAATCACTTTTGCAGGAATTGGCAAACTGTTTTCAAACCCAACTACTTCACGAAGTAGTCTTTTTAGTTCTGCAGCTTTATCCATCAGCTCAATTTTATTCCTGGCGTAACCGTTCTAACACCACCATTTCTACTTATTTTGGTTGTAACTGCTACCGTGTAATATGTTGATGTTTTATCAGGATAATCTTCGTCTTTTATTCTAGCGGAATAACCAGGAGCCACATACGGAACTAACCACGTATCAAAAGTTCCTTCGTACCGAGATCTTGCCTCTCTTGTCAATACAGCTTCCGCTAGTATTTTGATTGACGCATCTGTCATAGGCCCCACTTTAATGTTAACCTGATGACCACCAGTTGTTCCAGCTTTGTACTTTTTTACTTTACCATTTTTACCTGTACTCTCTACAATTACTTCTGTTTTTTCGTTGTCCCTATTTTTGTATTCTAAAGACGAGGTCTCTACATTTTTTTGCATTGAGTAATATACCTGCCCTGTTTTTTGAACATAGGGCGGGTGAATATGCAATGTTTTATTTTCGGTGTCAAAGTAAATATTGCCTTTGGTTTCTTCCTGAAGCTTTTTTAGCACATCATAAGCTGTGGCATTTCTAATGGTAAATTTTTCGTAGGTAATATTATAATCGCTCTCTACTTTAAAGCTAGTATCTACCTGATCGACCAAATGTTGTGCAATTTCTTTTAAACCAACCTCTTTGAGCTCTACATTTTTAACTGGTTTACGAAATAAAAAAATAGCATCTTCACATTTTATTTGTAGCGTTGAGTTGTTGGCAACTATATCATTAACAAACCCTTTAAATTCCTGTCGAATATCATCATTATAACCTAGCTGAATCACAACCTCTGTTCCTTTGCCAATTTTATCTTCAAAATTTAAAGGAGTATTCATAATTGTCTCCGGCAAACTAATGGTAGCAACATCTGTTAAATTGCTAACTGAATTGATGATCTCTAATTCATCTATCAAAGTTAGTTCTGTTTTTTGTCCGTTGTTATTAAATTCAACTTTCCAATTGATGTCGTATAACATAGTTTCCTTTTTTACTTGTGTTAAAGCGTTTGTTTGTGGCAGGTTTGCTTTTGCTCCTGTGCTAAAAATCATCCCGATAAATAGCAAAATTCCAAACATCATATTTCTCATAATTAATCTTCTATATCTAGCAACAATTTTGTTGGACTGTCGCTGTATGCTTTTATTTCGTATGCTTGTACATTTTCTCCTTTGCTAAATGGCCAACTAAAATCTTCAATAACAATACTATTGATACCTGATAGCTGTAATATTTCACACTTAACCAATATTGACTTGGGTGTTGTTAAGTACTGTTTTAGTTTTTCAAAATCGTCTCTAGGAAAACATTCCGCAACAGTTCCCACTTCTTTACTTCCTAACAAAACTCCTGTTATGGTTATATTATAATCATCACTTGCCCATCTCTCTTTAACAGATCCAGTTATATTTTTAGATTTTGAAACATATCTGCGTTTGATAATATTTTTACCATTAATAGATATTAGTGGTTCGTATGGTAATAAAAACCAATTCTTACCATCATCTACAGATAATTGCAAAGGAAAAAACTGTTGTTCTTCTGGTGTTGACAGATCCGCATTCCATAACTCATCATGTAACGTTACCTCGTAATCCGCACGATCTTTGGCAAACGTTTTTCTTTTAAATGGTAAAAAAGGAATAGGAGGTATTACGTGCTTGGCCAGCTCGTTTTGTACTGCCTCTAATCTTGGTATTTGTTCTACAATTTTAGAACCCACCAACGATGCAAATAATGTCCCTGTATCTCCTAAATTTATCATATCTACTATGTTGCTGCAGTTACTGCCATTCCTAATACACGTAAAAGTGCATCAGTTGTTTGTTCTTCCATTTGATTAACACTCTCTTTAAAATCTTTCTGATCTATATTCAAAACACCTATCAAGTCATTTAACTTAATATTAATGGTGGTGTTTTTTCTACCTCCTGTAACCGCCTTGTTATTACTTTCAGTATTTAAAGTGTTTTTGCTACTCGATAAATTGGTATTTACTGTTTTACCTCCAATAGTAGGAGCAGAAATACCCAACTTAGCTTTTAACTTACTGGTAACATCGCCTAAGCTTTTATCGTTAAAACTTAAACTAGCACCCGCTTGTTTAAAATGACGTAATGCTGCTTTTCCTTGCTTAACAACCTCTTGTCCTTCTTCGTAAACTGCTTTCTTACGAGCTTCGGATTGTTTTTTTATTTTCTCTAATCCTGCGTTGGCTTCATCTGCATTCCATAGACCTTTTAACTTATACCATCCAATCATAATAGCATCAATTCCTGACAAAAAAACATCTTCAATATCTAACCATGCAAATTTTAGATAACTACTCATTTCACCCCACATGGCTTTCATTCCCTTTATAGTATGATCCCACATTTTACCCCAGCCATCCACTCTATAAATTAAATAGCCAATTGCAGCAATAGCAGCTATAATTCCAGCGACAATCCATGTAGTAGGATTGGCTAACATGGCAGCATTTAACTGCCACCAACTTGCTGTTTGAATGTTATTTGCTAATGTTAAAACAGCAGACCAACCTGCCTGTGCCATTGTTGCTATTTTCATAATTCCCATGGCGGTTGCTATGGTAAATAACGTACCCGCAATAATCATCATAATAGGGTGTCCTTCTTGAAATTTTTGGTTTAGATATTCTACACCTGAGCTTACTGCTGTTAATGTGTAATCTGCTAAGTCTAGTAACATCATTGCTATTGGACTTATTGCTCCATAAACAAGTAGTAATTTATCAGCAAAGTTGTCCATTACCGTACTGGCACGACCTCCTAATGTTCGAGACATTTTTAAAGCCATATTATGAAATTTACCACCCTCTTGTGTAACTTGCATAAATGCCTGTTCTACCATAGATGAGGTAATTCCACCCTTACTCATTTCTTCTCTTAATTGACCAATACTTTTTCCGGTTGTTTTACTTATTTGATCTAAAGGATTAAATCCTGCGTTAATCATTTGATTCAAATCTTGACCCATTAACTTTCCTGTACTACTCATTTGTGAGTAGGCAAGGGTTAGAGATTTCATTCGTTCCTGATTACCTCCAGCAATATCTCCAATAGCTTTAAGGGTAGGCATTACTTTTTCTTGTGCAATACCAAAACCTAACATGGTTTTAGCAGCATCTCCAACACCTAATTTTCTAAAAGGCGTGTTTTTTGCATACTCTTTAACTTCTTTAAAAAATTGTTCTCCTGCAGCTTCGCCACCTAGTAATACGTTAAAAGATGTTTTTTGCATTTCCTCTTCAACACCAAATCGTATGGCTTTAGCCCCAATGGCACCTGCCAATACTAAAGGATTGGTAATTAAGCCCGCAAAAGGTATTTGACTAAAAGCATCATTAAAATAGCGTTTGGTTCTACTTCCGTTAATGGTTTCAAACTTTCGTACTTGTTTTTCTAACTTTTTGATCTCCGTATTGTACCTACGAATACTTTTAATGTTGTTTGTTGGAATCCAATCACGTTCTTCTCGTAAGTGCTCTAACTTCATTCTTAGTGCTCCTACAGCATTACCGGTTCCTTTTAAAACACGCTGTACATCTTTGCTTTGTCCTTCTAGTTTTGCAAACACATTTAAAGCCGCACTCGAGTTCACGCCAATTTTTTGTAATTTAGCACTCATCGAGTCGTTAAGACTTAAAGTATATTCTAAAAGATTAGACATTTATATGATTTTAAGCGTTATAATACTTATTGGTTTGGCTGCAACTTTCCACAAATGGGTAACTGTATTGCTTGCTATTTTTTTAGGAGTATTAGCAGCTCCATTTATTCCGTTTTTAATGGCCTTTAAAATGCGTTTAAAACAACCTAAAAAAGCCAAAGCATTGTTGTTTTCAGGGTGCTGTTTTGTGTTTGCTATTGCTCTTGTCCTTTTGATTCCTCGTGCCTAATCCATCGTAGTTCTACAACTTTTCGAGCCCATTCTCTAAGGGTTAAACTATAAGGATCTACCTTTGCGTAATAGATAAGCATAAAGCTTTCTTTTCGTGCCCAGCTCGTCCATTTAAACATCAATTCACACCATTCATCCTCACTAACAGTTTGTTTACTTTTTTTAGGAGACTTAGGCTGGGAAGTAGTTTTTGTAACTTCCCACTCTAAAGCTGCCTCCTCTAAAGCTTTTCCATTTGAGAACTTACCACTTCTACAGCTTGTAACATTTTATCTGCTGCTGCAGCTAATTTTGTTTCGTCATTGTCAGGTATGGCATTTCCACCAACGTAACAGCATCTAAACAAAAAGATGTTGTAGGTAATAAACTTGTTTTCTTTTAACAAGTATTGAGCTCCTTCTATTTCTTTAATCTTTGGAGATCTAACAATAAAAACTTCTCCAGTTTCTAAAGTAATTTTATGCAAACAATCTCCATATTGATCTTTCCAGGCTTTAATTTGTTCCGGTGTAATTTCTACTTTATTCATTAGGCTCCATTTTTAATTTTTAAACACACAAACGGAAGTGTAATCTCTTGAAATTTACTTCCTTGCTCGTCACTTACTTCCTCTTCCATAAATCGTATTCCGGAAGCTCTAGCAATTTGTAGTGCGTTTCCTTCTGCTGGATTTCCGTAAACAAACAATCCGTCTAGCGATAGTGATAGTACACTACCTTTTCCTGACGCCACCAATGCTTCGTATCCACTACGCAACATTTTTATCTCTCCCTCGTATTTAATATTACCACTCTGAATTGAGTGAGGGTAACGACCTTTAGCATATAAAGGCTCACGTTCTACGGTTGTTTTATATTTGATAGACCTAATTGTTGTAATATCTCTACCTCCTAAAATGAGCGTTAAGTCTGCCCATTC
>CALFUO010000045.1 GCA_937929895.1 uncultured Aquimarina sp. | reverse complement strand
CCATACTAAGTAAAATTGCATTAAATCTTTTGAAAAAGGAAAAAACAGAAAAGCAAGGAATTAAAGGTAAGAGACTTAAATGTGCTTATGATCAACAATATCTACTCAAAGTCTTAAAGCTTAAAGTGTGAGTTTGCCCTGTTTGTCGTACACCCTAAAATTTCAAAATAGCCTTAGTTATTGTTAAATTTTATAACGCAGAAATAATAGAAAATATATATCGTTTTAACTATCGTATTATTGAATATTTATAGACTAAACATGGTGTTTTGACTATTTAAGGTCTTTTAATCGTAATTGAAGTGATATTGCGCCCTGCCATTCATTTTCATCTAGAGCATATACTACATCGACGGTATTCTGATGGAATAACAAATCTATTTTTTCTCCTAGATTGAATCCTATGGCGCCAATAGGACGTTGATCTTCTTCTTGACGAAAAGCCGCTTTTAAATGTTTTTCGTCAGCACCAACACATTTTGTATATCCAGAATCTACCACCCCGGATGTCATAAAAACAGGAGACATATTTCCTGGTCCGAATGGTGCAAACTGTTTTAAAATTCTATAGAACTTGGGATTAATGTCTTTAAAATCTAATTGAAAATCGATCTTAACCTCGGGTGTTAGCAATTTAGGGTCAATTTGCTCTTTAACCACTTCCTCAAATTTACTTTTAAAAGCTTCGTAGTTTTCTTCTTTTAGGGTAAGTCCTGCAGCATACTTGTGTCCTCCAAATTGCTCTATAAATTCTGAACTTTCATTTAAAGCATTATACACATCAAAACCAATTACTGACCTAGCTGAAGCAGCTAACTTTTCTCCACTTTTTGTAAACACCAAAGTCGGGCGATAATAGGTCTCTGTTAATCGTGAGGCTACGATACCAATTACCCCTTTGTGCCAATGCGGCTGATATACCACTGAAGTAAATCTTTTTTCTTCTGCATTTTCTTTAATCTGTACTAAAGCCTCTTTAGTGATTTCCTTATCAGTATCTTTTCTTTCTGCATTATAGAACTCTATATTTTTAGCAATCTCTTTAGCAGTATCTAAATTTTGCTCTATCAATAATTCTACCGCATGTAAACCATGTTTCATACGACCCGCAGCATTAATTCTAGGCGCTATTATAAAAACAACATCCGTAATCGTGAACATTGTTTTTTTAGCATGTGCCATTAATGCTTTTAAACCAGGACGAGGATCTGTATTGATGACTTCTAAACCATGAAAAGCTAAAATTCTATTTTCTCCTGTAATAGGAACGATATCAGCACCAATTGCAGTAGCAACAAGATCTAAATAAGGAATCAAAGTTTCGAAATGCTCTCCTCGCTTAAGGTTTAATGCCTGTATTAATTTGAAACCTACCCCACACCCACACAATTCATCATATGGATATTCGCAATCCTTTCTTTTAGGGTCTAAAACTGCAGCTGCATCTGGAATTTGCTCGCCTGGTCTATGGTGATCACAAATCACAAAATCAATCCCTTTTTCCTTAGCATATGCGACCTTTTCAATAGCTTTTATTCCGCAGTCTAAAGCTACTATTAGAGAAATTCCTTGTTCAGCCGCATAATCAATTCCTTTATACGAAACCCCATAACCTTCCGCATATCGATCAGGTATATAACTAGTAACCTCGTCGTAAAAAGAACCTAAATAAGAACTCATTAAAGCTACACTAGTAGTACCGTCTACATCGTAATCCCCGTATACCATGATCTTTTGGCCTAGCTCGAAAGCTCCCCAAATACGGTCTACTGCCCTATCCATATCTTTCATTAAATAGGGATCATGTAAATCGTCTAATGAGGGTCTAAAGAATGCTTTTGCCTCATCAAAACTGGTAATGCCCCTTTGGACTAATAAAATCGCAATGGGTTTAGATACACCTAAAACTTCTTGAAGATTAGAAACAATATGTTGTTCAGGTTTTGGTTTTAAGGTCCAGCGCATTTTTCTTAACTCTATTTTATAATACTTTTCGATATACTCTTAAAAAGTTACCTCCAAGTATTTTAGCTACATCATTTCTTGAATATCCTTTTTCTAAGAGAAGTTCAGCGATATAATACATTCTTTCGGGTGTATCAATTTTAGTATCTCCGAATTTCTCTAATGCTGGAGTACCATCTAAATAGCCGTCTGTGGCAATACCTACATGATCTACTCCTACAAGTTTTGCAATATAGTCTATGTGAGCAATTATTTGTTCTACGTTTGCTGATAAGGTGTAATTATCTCTAAAAGTTGATTCACACGATACCCATCCCGGATATAACATAACACCAATTACTCCACCTGTTTTTGCAACAGCTTTTATAGATTTATCTGTCCATAACCTAAGATGATTACACATTACTCGATCTCTATTTGATGGATCTTTCGAAAAAATATCCTTTGCTTTTATAGCTCCTGTATGATTTCCTAAAATAGGAACTCCTCTTTCTAATGCTATTTCGGATGTTTCTAAGATTGTTTTTTGATTACAATGGGATACATCTACAATCATACCCAAATCCATCATACGTTTTACGGCATCTATACCTAATTTAGTTAAGCCTTTAGTCTCGTAACCAGAATGTCCTAATCTTTCTTGTTTCGTTAGATTTGGTATATCGTGTTTACCATAATGTACCTGAAGTATTCGTAATCCTTTTTTATACCATCTGTCTATATTAGATACATCTCCTTTTAGTGGGTAATGCTTTTGACAATAATAGATGATACCATAATTTTTTTCTTCTAAGCACTTATCTATATCTGATTCGCTTTTTATGAGAATGGCTCCTTTTACTCTTTCCAAATATTTATTAATACGATCTAAAAGGTCTTCTCCTCCACTTATATTTTGAGAACCTATGTTTATAAATGTTCTTTCCTTTATAGATTTCCCTTGAGAATCTATAGTACAATCTGGTACACCTATAGATTTATCATAAATTGACTTTTTGCTTCCTCCGTAACCTACAACTCCGTCAACAATAGGTATTTCTAGTAAAAATGTTTTTAAATCAAACTTATTCTGACTGTAAAATTGGGTAGTTAAAAGAACCAATAAAACAAATAATGCTTTATTCATTTTTATATAGTTAAGAATCCATATTTAATTTATATCTGTAATCAATGTGGGGTGTACGACAAATTTCCTTTATGCTGCGTTTTGACATAATTCCTAGATTCCGCAAGTAAACTGTGTTAGTTCTTTTGAACTCTGTATAAATAAAAGTCTTGCAAAATTTGCAAGGCTTCAAAATTTTCACCCATTTAGG
>CALFUO010000044.1 GCA_937929895.1 uncultured Aquimarina sp. | reverse complement strand
TTCGATGGCTGCTTTTGCATTATCAAATGCTACAAGAATTTTATTATTCAACTCGCTATTCCCTAGACCTTTCAATACCTCCGAGAAACTTTGATCATCACCATCAACGCCTTCATATACTTTTCTAAAACCTGCTAAAGCCTCTAACATAAGACCTCTAGATTCTTCTGGCTTATACAAACTTTCTATTTGTTCTGGAAAAGCACTTTCCGTAAACTGACCTGCTGGAATACCAAGTTTGCTTGCTCTTAAACGCTTTTCTAAATATTGAACATACACGTTTAAAAACTCGTTAAAAGAACCTGATTTATCACCTGCGGTATTTGTAACAAAAGTTGTTTTAAAATCACCTTTCCAATCAGCCAATACTGTATTAGTTAAAGCATCTATACGATTTGATACTGCATTTATATACCTTTTATAATTAGCAGCTTCTGCTCCTGTATATACTGCTACAATATCAGCATCTGTCGTTGCAAGACCATTTATCAAATAGTCTAAAGCTGGAAAACCTTGTCTATTTTGATTTGTAGAAATTTCTAGTTCTGTTACATCAAAATTAACATCTTTAATATCCTCTAAAGTCTTGTCTAATCTTAGTGGGTGAGAATTTAAGTACAAAATATAAGCAATATCTAAGCCTTTACCTAAATCATAAATAGCAACAGGTTGATATATTTTATAGGCCTTTAACCAAATCGCTCTTAGAGCTTCTAAATTGGCTATAGTTGGTGTTGAAGTAAAAGTAGTTGTAGCAGTCTTAAGCAATGCTGTTTCTACAGCAAATGCTTCGTAACTAGGAATAATATTATTATCCACTAAATTGATTAAAAAAGTACCTCTATCAAACGGTGACGTCGAACCACCACCCGTGTTTCCCCCTTCAGAGTTATCACTGTCACATGAAAATAACATCACAGTAATAAACAATAAACCTAGTATTTTCTTCATTTCGTGAAATTTTGAACAAAAATAAGTATTCAATCTATTTTTACCCGTTAAACAATTCTTTATTTAAGGAATTATATTTTGTAGTAAAAGTCCACCATAAAAAATGGTAGACTTTTATTACAAAATCATTTATATTATAATTATTCCGCAGCTTGGGCAACTGTAAAATCAAACTTAGCAGCGATTGCGTTAGATATATCATCTAAATCTGTTTGATCAGCAGTATATTTCCAGAACCCTTTACTTGTTGCAGTATCAGCATCTAACTTATCTAAGAATCCTTTTACATCAGCAGCTGAGAAGAATGGGTTTCCTTCTGCATCTTGAGTAAATTGTAATGAATAGATAAACCCGTAACCTTCGGATAAGTCATGGAAAGCATTTCCGTTAGTTACCTCTGCACCAACTTTAACACCTACTTTACCTTGTTGTAGGTAGTATACAGCTCTAATAGCAATTACCTCAGATAACTTTTGACGTAAAATAGCAGCTTGCTTAGACACTTCTGTATAGTCTTTTGCTACAATAGCAGCTCTACCTGTTAAAAATGCTTTAAAGATTTCACCAGCGATACCTTCAAAATCATCATCACCATTAACTCTTTGCACATATTTATATAAGAATTTATCTGTAACATTATCTTTATCTAAATGAACTGAATCTGGATTAGCTAAAGCATCGGTATTAGAAGCTCCATATAAATATCCGTAAGCCTCATCCCAAAAATGCTCTGCTTCTGTGAAATTATCATCTCCATCTAATGTACCTGCTGTATTAGCATCTTGGATACTCTTAACTTCTGTTAAACTAATGTAATCGTTAATGATTTGATCTAAAGTTAACGCTCCAATTAACCCTTTATTAAAAGCTTGATCGTACTCTAAACCTCTTTCATTAACTAAGCGCTTTCCTCCTAACACACCTGCTTTACCATCTTCAGCTACAGGAACCTCTGTAACATCAGCATATTGGCCATTTAAAAATAAGCTTACTTGGTTTTCGATTAACTCATCAAAATATTCTCTGATAGGGTCACTTAAAGTTTCTATACGATTACCATCTGCATCTTTAAAGAAGTCTATAGATTCTGCTACTTTACTTCTTATATTTTTAGAACCGTTTAAAGAAGCATCACTAAACCCTTCTCCATCAGCAAATTTCTTATCAATAGAAACTTCTGTAGCTGCATAATCTTTAAGACCACTTAAAACCTCTTTACCTTGTGCTAATCTTGTAGTTTGACCACCGAAACTAACTGTACTTGCTCCGTCTCTTTCGAAAACATAGGTTGCAGGAATTTCAAATGTTGGGTCTGTTATCTTTGGATCAGGTCCTGGATTCGTAATTACGTTTACCTCATCGTCATTATCACAAGCAACAAACCCTGCTGTTGCTAACCCTAATAATAGTAAATTTAATTTTTTCATTTTATTTAGACTTAGAATAAATTCATTTATTGAGCCGCAAATATATTATCAAGAATCATTCTACACAAGTTTATATTAAATTATTCTAAATAAAATTTAAACCAACGTTTTAGTAAACCAAAAAGAGACCTCAATCATAAAGCTGAGATCTCTTCTTGTTCTTAATGCTAGTTCTTTATCAAAAAAACTTACTGCCATATTGTTAAAACATGACACAATCTATAGTCTAGACTTTGCCCAAACTAACAATGCATCCTTATCAGTTTCAGACAAACTACCATGTGTTATTTTATATACAGTGATAGGCATATGATCTTCTTCTATCTCTTCGAAGACCTCTTCTAGCTTATGCTTTCTTTTCCCTTCCTTGTATATATCCCAAGCAGAAAAATCTAAATGCTCTTTTCCTTCTTCTATATGGTGACTCTGAAAAAGATTGATCACACCTATACTTCCGTACCATTTGTAGTCTGTATGGTTACTATGACAGTCATAGCAATTGTTCTTCAAAATACGACTGATGTTTTCATCTACTTTTTCAGCGATTTCAAATGCCTTTACACTTTCATAAGAAGACACATTGCTTTTATCAACTAAAAATTGAGCTATAATTATAAATAGTATCAAGGCTATTATTAATGTTCGGATGATTCTAGCTTTCATATTTAACAATTTAAGGAAGCCAAAAGTACGGTTTTATCATTTTAATCCTACCTATTCTCTAATTCCCACTTCGAATAAAGTTTTAGCACCTACTAAACAAGGACTTCTATACAAAGGTTCTTTACTACTGCTCTCTTTATCATTTATTCTATTAAGATCTATCTTCTTCATTCCATTTACAGAGCAAAAGAGATCCAATTATTTTTCACATAGATATTTTATAACACTATGAAATACAACCTAATCGTAATAAGAGATATCACCCAAAGACATAACATTCATATTATTCTTTTTAAAGTCTTGCTCTGCCATAATTATAACTTCACTAGACGCTTTTCTTTTCACAAAGCCCTCTAACTTATTTTGCGGCTCTTTTATTCTTCTTATTCGTAGGGATCTCAAAACCTTTATCCTCATCGATTCACTTAGTTATAAATTCCACACAAAACTCACAACACCCTATTTATATTCCGAATATTAATCCAAAAACAGAATTATTATCTTATTTTTGAATTTATTCAGAATAAAAAGCCGCCCGCATAAGCTAGCCTAACTTAAAAAGAAAAATATTCTACAATGACTTTAGATACTATAGATCTGAGAATCCTAAATCTTCTTCAACTAAATGCCAAATTGACGAATAAGGAGATTGCACAAAAAGTCAATCTTTCCCCTACTCCTGTTTTCGAACGTATAAAAAAACTAGAAAAATCTGGATACATAGAAAAGTACGTCGCAGTTTTAAATGCTGATTTATTAGATAAATCCTTGACCGTTTTTTGTAATATCACTTTAAAAGAACATACTAAATCTATAGGTAATCAATTTGTTAGTGATATTAAGTCTTTAAAAGAGGTTACCGAATGCTACAATATATCTGGAGATTATGACTTCTTATTAAAAATACAAGTCGCCAACATGAAAGCCTACCAAAACTTTGTTTTAAACCGTCTTGGAGAAATAAAAAATATTGGGAGTGCTCACAGTACTTTTGTTATGGGGACTATTAAGCAATCTTATCAATTGCCTATTATTTAATAACTCTCGCTTGATATTTGGCTAAATTGTGAAAATACCAACAGCCCCCTTGTAACAGATGAAATTAAATATTGACATACTCAACACTTTTCTTATTGTCGGTTCATTGTTATTAGCAATCATTTTCCCGATTCCCTTATTTTTAGTTGTCTATGCTGTTCTCGGCCCTCTTCATTATCTTACAGAGATTCGATGGATTGAACAGAAAGGATATTTTATACCGAATGGTAAGATCTGGTTATATCTAGCTCTTGTACTCTGCCTTATTTTTTGCACACCTTACCTATTCGATCTTTTGGTACAAAATAGTCTTTTTAATGCTGATACTATAGATCATTGGAACACCAAAGGGAAGCAATATATCAATTGGGTGTTTTCATCTGGGTTAACTATTGCTTTTGCATTTCTTATTCTAAAAAAGTCTTGGCAAAAATTACTTGCTATAACCAGTGGAATCTTATTTTCATATTTCCTGAATCAATCTACTTCTTACAACCTGTGGATTGGAGTTTTCTTACCTACATTGATTCACGTATATATATTCATGATTTTCTTTATGATCTATGGAAATCTAAAGACAAAAAGTATCTCTGGTTGGGTTAATGTTACTTTGATGCTCGTAATACCTATTATAATCTGGTTGTTACCGATTGATGCAAATGATTTTCTGATTTCCGATCCTACGAAAGAAATATTCACTGAGAATAAATTCCACCATTTAAATGTGTATCTGGGAGAATTATTAGGTATAAAAAAACAACGACAGTTTTTCTTTTATGAAGTTATAGATATCAAACTACAAATTTTTATTGCTTTCGCTTATACTTATCACTATCTCAACTGGTTTTCTAAAACTTCTATTATTGGTTGGCATAAAAATCTAAGCCTTAAAAAATCAATCGTATTAATTGTAATCTGGATGGTATTTGTAGGGCTGTTTATTATTGATTATCGTCTGGGATTCACGATCTCACTATTTATAAGTGTACTACACGTAATTTTAGAATTCCCTATCAATATCCTTTCGATTAAAGCTATTGGACAGAAATTCTTAATGATATTTACCAAATAGCTTAGAAGCTTCGTTATAGGTAGATTCGAACTTAAAGACATTCACTCCGTGTCTTGCTTTTTCGGCAGTAAAATAAGAGACCATCTTTTCTGTGGGCATATTGCCTACCAACTCATCTTTAGCCATAGGACAACCTCCAAAACCTTGAATGGCTCCGTCAAATCTTCTACACCCTGCTTTATAAGCGGCATCAACTTTATCAAACCAAGTACTTGGTGTTGTATGTAAATGTGCCCCGAAAGTTACTTGGGGATATTTAGGAATTAATGTTTCGAATAAATAGGTAATTGTTTCTGGAGTTGATGTCCCCACAGTATCACTCAAAGAAATAATTTGGATTCCCATATTCACTAGTTTTTGTACCCAGTTACTTACAATATCAGGATTCCATGGCTCCCCATAAGGATTCCCAAACCCCATACTGATATACACGACTAATTCTTTATTAGCTTCTTGTGAAATAGAAATAATTTCTTTTAAAATCTCTTGAGACTGCGCAATAGTTTTATGAGTGTTACGCATCTGAAAGGTCTCAGATATCGAAAAAGGATATCCCAAATAATCTACTTTCTCTTGTTCTGCTGCAGCTTTAGCTCCACGCACATTTGCAATAATCGTAAGCAATTTAGTATTTGTCCTAGACAGATCTAAAGCACTTAGAACGGCAGCAGTATCTGCCATTTGCTGGATTGCTTTCGGAGAAACAAAACTCCCTACATCCAACGTATCGAACCCACACTCGACTAACATTTGTAAATAATCGACTTTCTCAGAAGTAGGTATAAACTTCTTGATCCCTTGCATGGCATCACGAGGACATTCGATTAGTTGTATTTTAGATTGAGAGCTTATAATTTACAATTTTATACTACGATAGTTATACTGTTCTAACTATCAGTCGAAAATACAACATCTCCTAACAACTAAAAGCCAAGAATTAATTTCGAAATATAAAAAAACAAAAAGATTCCAAAGATATCATTACTCGTTGTAATAAAAGGTCCTGTAGCAATAGCAGGATCAATCCCTCTTTTATCTAAGATAATAGGAACAAAAGTCCCGATTAGTGCTGCAAAAATAATTACCAAAAGCATCGATAAAGCAATTGTTAAAGTAACCATTGGTGGTTGCCCAACAACCAAACCAAACAAAATCACCAATATCCCTAACGCTATTCCGTTAATAAGACTAAGGCCAATTTCTTTTACCAAACGATCCCACAAACTTCCCTTTACGTTATCATTAGCCAAACCTTGTACTATAATTGCACTAGATTGTACACCTACGTTTCCTGCCATAGCGGCAATCAATGGAGTAAAGAAAAATAATATTGGAAAATGCTGTAAAGCTTCTTCAAAGCCCTGCATTATGTAAACACTTCCCAGACCTCCGAATAATCCTAAAACCAACCAAGGTAACCTCGCTTTTGTCAATTCTATTATGCTATCATCAGCTTCTACATCACTCGAAATACCAGCTGCCATCTGGTAATCTTTTTCTGCCTCGTCTTTAATATAATCGACAATATCATCGATGGTAATCCTACCTACTAGTTTTCCTCGCTCGTCTACGACAGGAATCGCTTCCAAATCATATTTTTGCATAACACGCGCAACGTCGTCACTTTCGGTATTTACCGTTACAAAGTCTACTTTAGGGATATATATTTGACTAATACTAAAATCATTGGGCGAAACCATAAGATCGCGAAGTGACAAACGTCCTTTTAATTTATTAGTATCATCGACTACGTATATAGAATGTACACGCTTTACATCTTCTGCCTGTACTTTTATTTGATTCAAGCATTCTGCAACTGTCCAATTTTCACTTACCTGAACTAGTTCTTTTGCCATCAAACCACCTGCTGTATCTTCGTCATAACGCAAAAGATCAACGATTTTCTCGGCATGAGACTCATCCTCGATTTCCGAGATTACATTTTCTGCGCGCTCCTGGGGTAATTCATTTAAGATATCCGCAGCATCATCTGTATCTAATTCCTCTATTTCCTCTGCAATTTCCTTAGCAGATAAATTCTTTAAAATATCCTCGCGAAAATCTTCTTCTAATTCCATTAAGGCGTCAGAGGTTTTCTCTGCTTCCAAGGTTTTTACAAGATAAGTCGCTTCTTGAATGTTTAACGCCTCTAAGATTTCCGCAATATCAGCAAAATGAAGATTATCGTGAAACTCACTTAACTTCTCTACATTTCCTGCTACAATAAGCCCTTTAATCTCTTCGGTAAGTTCTTTGGTAAGTTCGAATGCCATAAGCCTTCTTTATTAAAATGAAGTATCACACAAAGTATCACACAAAGTATAGCACCAATGATACTATAAATATATTGGTATACAACAAATATAGAAAACCCATCTGGGGTAATGCAGACGAGAAATCATGTTTTTTAATATTCTTTACAACGAAGTTTCTATCAATTGAGTAAGCTCTATAAAAGCATTCACAGAAAGCTGTTCTGGTCTTTTTTGAAAAACTTCATTCGATGTAATCTCTGTAGGTAGCCCCATAGACTTCAATCCATTACGTATTGTTTTTCTTCTTTGGTTAAAGCACAATTTCACAATTCTTGTAAACAGCTTTTCATCACAAGGCATCGTATAATTCTCCTTTCTAATCAATCGCAACACGCCACTATCTACTTTAGGCGGAGGGTTAAATACTTCTGGAGGAACCGTAAATAAATATTCTGCATCATAAAACGCTTGTGTAAGTACAGAAATAATTCCATAAGCCTTACTACCCTCTTTTTCACAAATACGTCGTGCCACTTCTTTTTGAAACATCCCTGTAAATTCAGGAACTAAGTGGCGGTTTTCAATCGCCTTAAAAACAATTTGCGAGGATATATTGTAGGGAAAATTTCCCGTAATTGCTAATGGCTCACCATCGAATAAAATTGAAATATCAGTCTTTAGAAAATCAGCCTCTTTTATTTTAAAAGAACTCATTTTACTGATTTTACTATTAAACTCTAAAGAAAAGTGTGTGTTTAAATACTCTATAGACTCTGTATCTAAATCTAATGCAATTAGATTGAATCCTTCCTTAAGAATATACTTTGTTAATACTCCCGTTCCTGGGCCTATTTCAACAATGTTATTATAACCATTTGTTGTTAAAGTATTCCCTATCCGTTCTGCAACACTTTCGTCATTTAGAAAATGCTGTCCTAAATGTTTTTTGGCTTTTACAGGAGAATTACTCTTTTTAGATCTATCGTCTTTTTGATATTTCGACTTGTGTTTACCCATTGATTTCAGAGATTACTTGTAAACCTGTAGAAAAATCTACATAACTTCCTCTAAATTGAGTATGCTCTTTTAGTATACGGTCTAAATCTTCATTAATAAAACTATCTACAACGGCTTTATTTTCGGCAATGTATTGCGTACTATATGTCACTCCCCCCATATCTTCTTCTACTAATACTTGAGAAATAATGGCTTTTTGGAATTTACCAGAAGCAATCATTGCTGGAATAAATGTCTTTTTCATCCAAAATAACCAATCGTATTTTATCTCTTCATTTACGTTTGTAGTAATATTATATATGTACATCTTCAATCTTTAATACTGCAAAGATACACCTATTTACTTGGGGGTATTCCGTTACTATCTATACACTTATTCTTCATGTACTTCGGAATAATTCATGCCATTTTAAAAATTTGTTGTTATGATTTTAAAATTCCCTCGACTGATTAAGCGTTCTAAAAAAGATAGATTATGAAAAAAATCGTTTTACTAAGTTTATTAATAGCTACACAATTTATACAAGCACAAATTGATGCTTCATTCTTCAATAAGGCAGATCAGTTTTTTAAAACTTATGTAACTAATGGAAGAGTAAAATATTCTGAAATAAAGAAATCCCCATCTACTTTAGATGCATTAATAAATGACATCGCAAATGCAAAACCTTCGAAAGCTGATGTTGCAAATTTTAAAGCATTTTACATCAATAGTTATAATTTATTAGTGATTAAAGGAATTACCAACAACTACCCAACAAAAGGACCTTTAAGCATCAATGGTTTTTTCGATAAGATAAAACACAAAATAGCTGGCACTGAATTGACTTTAAATGCTATTGAAAATGAAATTCTACGTAAAAATTTCTCTAAAGAACCGCGTTTCCACTTTGTACTCGTATGCGCAGGATTAGGATGCCCTCCTATTATTAACGAAGCTTATACGCCTAATAAACTAGAAGCTCAATTAGAAAGACAAACTAAAAGAGCAATAAACGACCCTACTTTTATTCGATTCGATAAGAAACGTTTGAAAATATCTCAGATTTTCGAATGGTACGCTAAAGACTTTACTCAATTTGGCTCTTTGGTAGACTTTATCAATAAGTATCGTACCGAAAAAGTACCTGCAAAAACAAAAGTTGGATTCTACTCATACGATTGGGCATTAAACAAAATATAACATTCCTTAAATAGTATAAATTAGAAATTAAATCACATGAAAATAACAACAAGAATACTAACAGTTGGATTGGCTATCGGTGCAATCGCCTTTGGAAACGCACAAGAGGAAGAAACGAAATCAAATATTCAAACTTTTACTCCTTCTAAACTATTAAAGAAAGGACAGTGGGATATAAAGACATTTAATGGACTTTATACGCAGACAAAAAAAACTGATGAGGGTTCGAAAAGTGGAACCATACCAAGAGAAAACTTCTTTACAAGTACAAACGAAGTTTACACCGGAATAAGCGAAACATCTCGAATTAACGTAGGATTAATTGTTCAAGTACGATCTAACACCTTTAATGGAAGTAAAGCTTTAAGTGTTGGAAAACTAAAAAATGATAGAATAAATAGTAGATTTGGAGTTTCTCAAATTGCTCCTTCTATTAGAATACAACCTTTTAAAAACATAGGTAATTTCTCTGTAACCTCTTCATTATGGATACCTGTTTTCAAAGATGCACCTGGAGTATTTCTAGATCAAAGAAGTTTAGCTTGGGAAAATAAATTTTTCTATGACAGAACGTTTGGAGGTAACAAATGGCAATTATTTACAGAAGCTGATTTTAAATTTAATTTTGGAGATAGTTTAGCAGATGCTGACTCTGATGAGAATGGAGGAGAAAGATTTGCTGGAGATAGTTTATTTTTACCACTAAGTGTATTTTTAAGTTATTTCCCTAGCTCTAAATCTACTGTCTTTATAAACGCACAACAAGCTTTTTTAATCGGTTTCGATAATGAGTTCGCAGTAGGAGGGGAAAACTTTTCGCAACGTTTCACTTCATTAGGTTTGGGTGCAAAATACCAGCTCACAAGGGTTACAAATTTAGAAGCATCTTATAGTAATATTGTAACAGGACATAACCTTCAAGGCCTTGGACAAACATTCAGTTTAGGAGCAAGGTTTTTATTCTAAAAATGAGGTTTTATTAGATATATTTAGAGCCAGAAATTATTTTCTGGCTTTTTTCATTTAGAAAAACACCTAACTAAACTGTGATGAAGAATATCTTATTGACTTTTCTATTGTTAATAGGACTCTGTGTTTCTGCCCAAGACACCATTGTTTCTGTTAACTTCAAGGGTCAAAACAAGACTAAAGAAAGTGCTTTAAAAAAGTTAATTAGTATTAAAAAAGGACAGGTATTAGACTCGTTGACAATCGAAAAAGACTTAAGGCTTTTAAAAAGACAGCCTTTATGTACACATGCTGATTATTTAGTTACAAAAAAAGAAAATGGATATGACGTTACCTTTAGGTTACAAGAAAACTATACTATCATACCAAGTTTCGATTTCTACAGCACCAATAATGGCGAATTAGCTTATCTATTAGGGGTATATGATTTTAATTTTTTAGGAAACAATATTACCCTTGGTGGGGTATTTCAAAGAGATATTTACAACTCCTACAATATCAATTTCAAAGCTCCCTTTTTATTTAGTAGACACTGTGGTATTGCACTTAGTCATAGTAACCTTACAACACAAGAACCTGTTTTTCTAAGCAATGGTTCTGCAGATTACAAATATAATAATACCTCTTTTGAATCTTTATTCTTGGTTCAATTCAACATCAAACATCGTATCGAAATAGGTGGTAATTTTTTCACAGAAGATTACGAATACAT
Organism: uncultured Aquimarina sp.; assembly: GCA_937929895.1. Lineage (GTDB taxonomy): Bacteria > Bacteroidota > Bacteroidia > Flavobacteriales > Flavobacteriaceae > Aquimarina. The sequence goes on along the minus strand of CALFUO010000044.1, from coordinate 9,736 downwards.
CACAGGTGCTACAGAAGAAGGAATACCACAAGACTTTAGGGTGAAAAAAATCTTATATAAATTGATTTACGAATTCGATAATTTGACCTACTATTTCCAATATATTTCTGGGTTTAAAAGCACTTTAAATGTTCAGCGAGTTATAAGTACGGAGGATGTATTACCCGACTTCTTAATTTTCTTTAACGACTTTAGATACTTTAAAAGGGTCGGAAAGAAAGGAAACTGGGCTAATCGAATGCGAATTGGCTTCGCTAGTAATATAGACAGTCCTTTCTCTCCTTTTGCTGTAGATAATAATATAAATCTACGCGGGGTCGGAAATGTAATTGATAGAGGTAGTGGAGTTATAAGTTTGAATACAGAATATCGTCATACTATTTGGGATAAGAAAAACTACACCGTACAAACCAATACATTTATAGATGCAGGTAGTTGGAGGAATCCAGGCGGGAGTTTTAGTGATTTTACAAACAATGATAACATTAGAATATATCCAGGTATTGGATTACGATTTAGCCATAAAAGAATATTCAACGCTATTTTTAGGGTCGACTATGGATACGGAATTACCAAAGGTGAAACTCAAGGATTTGTCTTTGGTATTGGTCAGTATTTTTAAAAAGTTTCGGGCTTAAAGATTATGATTCTTTTTATAGTAAAGACCACTAGTATCCGAAAGTTTTAAGTTTTAGAAATGATAATTAATATTAAATATTTTATTTAGAGTGTCTTGTGAATTTTTGAAGCTAAAAATTTTAGAAAATATATTTTCTAAGATGGATTGAAAACGTCTTAGACGAAAACGTCCAATGTATTGATATATAAAAGTCTATTTTCTCTTCTCTTTCAGTGAAACAGTCTATATTCTAAAGTTTCGGATGCTAGTGAGATCAAATAAAAAAATATCGGAAGTAGAAACTCCCGATATTTTAAAATGTGTACTTGTATAAGTGTCGTTAATTTACAATCAGTTTTGTAGAAAATACAGATTCATTATTTGTTAGGATCTCTACGAAGAATAAGCCTGACGTAGTTGATCTAGATGTATCTATAATGTTATTTGATGCTGACAATTTTTGAGAATAAATGTGTCTCCCTGTAAGATCGTAAATGTTTACAATAGTATTTTCAGAAATATCCCCATTAACCGTAATGTTTTGATTACTTCGAACAGGGTTTGGTGATATAGATATATTACTTTCTATTTCATTTGTATTGATAGATTTTGAAACAGGAAAATCTTCTGGAGGTCTTGCTCCTATAAAGTTTCTAGAGGCATTACATTCACCTACAACTTCCGTTTCTCTAGGGTCGTTTCCACTTACTGTTCCTACTTGCATTCCGCCACAATTACCAGTTCTACATCTATAGTAGAAATTGAATCTAATAAAACCTGTACCTGAAGGGAAAAGCTCTAAATCATCGAATCGATTCCAATGAAATGTACCTCTTCTTACACGAGCAACAAAATTCGAATTCCAATCGTTATTACTTATCTCTACAGCATTGGCGCCACACCCAGCAATATTGATAATGTCATTTCTGCCAGAAGGCAATCGTAACCCATTTAGTCTATTACCTCTAATCGTGATGATATTGTTGTATCTGTTCGTTCTTAAGAAATTTCTAGCTGTCCCTCTAGCAACATTTCTATTGATTATTATACGGTCACTTCCATTCATATCGATAAGAGCAAATTCTGGATTATTACCGCTTTCGAAAGTGTTATCATTTACTCTTACGTTTCTACACATTTCTTCGATATGTACAAACTCATCATTTAAAGATAAATTAGAAATAAAATCGTTATCTCGGATCGTAATATTTTGAACTCTAGATAATGCTAATCCAACATTTATAAATCTATTGTTTACAATAGTACTATTTCGACAGTTGAATACACTAATTCCTCTATTACCACCATCAATCGAGATACCTCTAGTTTCAGAATTACCAAAGCCATCTAGTGTTCTTTCGAAAATATTGTTTTCTATATTAAATCCACCCGCTACTGCTGTCGAATTTCCATCACCTGTTCTATTTATAGCAAAAAATCTTAGGCTAATATTTCTAAAAACATTTCCAGTAATTTGCCACCCTTGTATTCTGTTCGCATTTCCTCGAGAAAGCACTCCTACACCAAAGCTATTAATCACACAATTGTTAATCACGAGATCCCTAATGTTTGTTACGTTAATTGCCTGGTGTCTATCTTCAGACCCTCTAACCCCTCTTAAAATAATTCGGCGAAATTGAATGTTATCTGTAGCAGTAAATAGAACTCGATTTGCATTTGTAAGTCGTACAACAGGTCTATCGTTTAGGGGTGTTCCTGTTTCAGCACGGATAATATTTGTGCTGGCCTGTATTCGAAGTGTGTTAGATACAGAAAACTCAGTACCTCTCTGTAAAATAATTTCTCGGCGTCCTTCGTTTATAGCGTCAATTAATTGATTGCTATTCCTGACAATTTGTGCATTGAGGTAAAAAGAGCACAACAGCAATAAATAAAACAGGAAAACGTTTTTTGTTGATTTTGTAATCATAGTTGTTTAAAATTTAAATTAAAATCTATTTTGTTACAAAATTAACAATATTACAGATCTATTGTGTTAGATTCATTACACTTTGTTTTTTAATTTTAAAAAAATAAATAGTTCTGGATTTTATTTTATAGAAATAGTAGAAAAGAGGTATTGTTTTAACGATCATATTATTTTCCGAATTGGTGTAAGCTTCTCTTTTAGGTGATTAGAGATTTATAATAATTTGATATTATGGAGAGTGAAAATCAGTACAAAGTCTCGTCGTAGTTATAATGATGCCTAAATTACGACAATTCATCACTGTTAGCGATTGTGTGGTGGTCATTGAAGCTATAGAATTTCAGTACGAAATAACCTCTAAGATGATACAAAACAAGTAGTTTACATTTTAATCGTTAAATGAGGGCAAAAAATAGCTTTGTCGAAATACAAAGACGAATTTAAATGTTTTAAATCTATAGAAATAGGGTTAGGTTAGGGGAGGATTGAAATTAGAATATGTAGTATAATTGCAGGTTTCAAGTTTGTTGAAAACAAAAGCCAATGAAAAAAATAAATCATATTAATATCAAGAATAAACGAGAGTTACTCCTTGGTATTTATTTCTGAGTATCAATATTTGTGGATATAAATAAGATAGTTACAAATAATTTACAATGCGAGTGATTATTTAAACTCTATTTTTCAAAGTTTAAATGACTTCTAATTTAAGAACTGCATGATAGCATAGAGCACCCAACTTTATATCTAGCCCATTCAGGACGTTTAGCAAACCATTTTTCGTTTTCAGATTGCTCATCGTAAGGTTTTTTCAATAATTGAAACAATTCATCAATCAATTTATAATCACCTTTGTCTGCATCGTCTATGGCTAATTGGGCCATATAATTTCTTAGAACATACTTAGGGTTAGTGCTCTCCATCTTTTGTTTACGCGCTGCGTTGCTAGCAGTTTCTCTTTGTAAACGTTCTTTGTAGGTATCAAACCATGCATTCCATCGATCTTTTGTAGTACCAGATAGCTCCTCTAGAACATAAAAGGAATCGGCTACAATAGTTAAGCCTTCAGAGGATTTATTAGCAGTAGTGAAGTCACTCAATTTTCTAAAAAAGATCGTCATGTCCGTTTCTGTTAGCTGTAGGACTTCTTCTAATTCAAAAATAAGTTCAGTATCTTTTTCATTTTTTATAAAAAGACCTAGTTTATCGCGCATCATTTGTGGATATCGTACTTTTAATTTAGCACTATACGATCGTAAAATAGTTTCCAACCCTTCGGCTTCCTCGATTAAATAGTATAAGGTATTTGCCAGTTTGTGAAGATTCCATAAACCTATTTCTAATTGGGCGCCATAACGATAACGTTTATACTGACGATCTGTAGTATTTGGTGTCCAGTTGAGGTCGTAACCTTCTAGCCACCCATAGGGTCCATAATCTATAGTTTGTCCAAGAATAGACATATTGTCGGTATTCATTACTCCATGAACAAAGCCTACGCGTTGCCAATGGATAATCATATCTAAGGTCTTATCGAGGACTTCTTCAAAAAAGAGTAAATAGGTTGCTTTGGAAGGTGTGCCTAAGTGAGAAAAATGATTTTTGATCGTGTAATCGACCAGAGTTTTTAAAGTTGCATTGTCTTTACGAGCAACAAAAATTTGATAATTTCCAAAACGTAAAAAAGATTCAGCTACTCGGCAAACTACAGCCCCTTTTTCGTAAGCAGGATTGCCATTGTACATTATATCTCTTAATACTTGATCCCCGGATAAAGCTAAAGATAAGGCTCGGGTTGTAGGTACACCCAAGTGATACATAGCTTCGCTACATAGATATTCGCGTATAGAAGAACGTAAAACAGCTAAGCCGTCAGCTGTTCTAGAATACGGAGTTTCACCAGCTCCCTTTAGTTGTAAAGCCAAATGATTGTTGTTGAAAGCAACTTCACATAGATTGATCGCTCTTCCATCACCTAATTGCCCAGCCCAATTTCCAAATTGATGTCCTCCGTAACACATAGCGTAGGGAGAAGTATTTGGGAGAATTTCATTCCCTGTAAACACCTTAAGAAAGGTATCGCTTTCAGCGTCTTCCTTCGAAATACCTAGGCTCTCTAAAACTTCTGGAGAGGTATGTAGCATTTTAGGAGCAGCAGTCTTTTTCGGAGTTACAAAAGAATAGCAAGCTTTAAAAACTTGTCTTCTGTGGTTTTCCAAAATAGGGTCTGCTGGTAGTTTCTTGTTGAAACGATCTTCAATATTTAGGTTCATAGGCTTCTGCATTGAAAAGAGGTGTAATCAATCGAAAATTTAATTACGAATACAAAGGTAACTGCTGCTTGGTGTTTTCTGTATTGTTTTAAAGAATTCATTAACAAAATGAATAGAAGAATAGTAAATAATAACTAGACAATATTCAATAAAAAAACCTAGGGTTTACTATTTTTGCTGCCTATAAAATACTTATTACATGTTATCAGTTTCTAATTTATCAGTACAGTTCGGAAAACGAGTGCTTTTTGATGAAGTAAATACAAAATTTTCTCATGGAAATTGTTATGGAATCATCGGGGCTAATGGTGCAGGGAAATCTACTTTTCTGAAGATTCTTACAGGGAAGATGGAAGCTACTTCTGGGCACGTACACTTAGAGGCAGGAAAACGTATGTCTGTGCTAGAACAGAATCACAATGCCTATGACGAACACACTGTATTAGAGACCGTAGTAATGGGTAATAAAGATTTGTTTAAGATAAAAACAGATATCGACGCCTTATATGCAGACTATACCGACGAAAATGCAGAAAAGATAGGAGAACTTCAGGTAAAGTTTGAAGAAATGGATGGTTGGAATGCTGATAGTAATGCGGCACAATTGCTTTCTAGTTTAAACATTAAAGAGGATCTACATTATACCTTAATGGGAGATTTGGATGGTAAACAAAAGGTACGTGTATTGATCGCCCAGGCATTGTTCGGGAGTCCAGATGTATTAATTATGGATGAGCCTACCAATGATTTGGATTATGAAACGATTGTTTGGTTAGAACACTTCTTAGCGAATTACGAAAATACAGTAATTGTTGTATCGCATGACCGTCACTTCTTAGATGCTGTTTGTACGCACATTTCGGATATTGATTTTGGAAAGATTAATCATTACAGTGGTAACTATACATTCTGGTACGAATCTTCTCAGTTGGCCGCTAAGCAACGTGCACAACAAAATAAAAAGGCAGAAGAAAAGAAAAAGGAATTACAAGAATTTATTGCTCGATTTAGTGCAAATGTTGCAAAGTCAAAACAAGCGACTTCTCGTAAGAAGATGATCGAGAAATTAGATATCGAACAAATTAAGCCTTCTAGTCGTCGTTATCCAGCAATAATTTTTGAAAGAGAAAGAGAGGCCGGAGATCAAATCTTGAATATTGAAGGTTTGTCTTCGAGTATAGAGGGAGATGTCTTATTTAAAAATATCGATATCAATTTAGCTAAAGGCGATAAAGTGGTTGTATTTTCTAAGGATTCTAGAGCAGCAACTGCTTTTTATCAAATCATCAATGAAAAACAAAAAGCAGATGCCGGAACCTTTCAGTGGGGGGTAACGACCACACAGTCTTATTTGCCTTTAGATAATAGTGAATATTTCGAAGAAGAAGTAAACTTGATAGATTGGTTACGTCAATATGCACAAACAGAAGAAGAGCGAGAAGAAGTAAATATTCGAGGTTTTCTTGGGAAAATGATTTTTAGTGGAGAAGAGGCATTTAAGATGGGTAATGTGTGTTCTGGTGGTGAAAAAGTACGTTTGATGTTATCTAAAATGATGATGGCAAAAGCTAACGTATTGATGTTAGATGAACCTACGAATCACTTAGATTTAGAGTCTATTACTGCTTTTAATAATTCATTAAAGAAATTTCCTGGTACGGTATTATTAACTACGCATGATCACGAATTTGCAAACACTGTTGGTAACCGTGTAATCGAATTAACACCAAAAGGGGTTATCGATCGCTACACTACTTTTGATGAGTATATGAGTGATGCTAAGATTAAAGAATTAAGAGGTAAGATGTATAATTAACAAACTATTTTTTTGTAAGTTAATTTTCCTAATGAAAAAAGTAGAGAGATTTTTTCCAGAAATTAATAAAATATATTTTATAGATACATATACCTTAATTCATATAATAAACGGTAAGGGGAGTATTCAAGTAGATTTTAAAAATTATTATGATTGGAAGGAAAAAGCTATTTTTTTAGAGAAAGGCCAATACATTAAATTCTTATCGGAAGACTTTGAGGTAAGAAGAATTGAGTTTTTTAGCAAAGAAAAGTTTTATGATAAAGATGTACGAGTATTGTTTAAGCATCTTATATCATTAGGTTATATTGATTTATTGCAATGTGAAGAATGCAATAAGTTTCTTTCTAATACTACTATCTCACAAGATTCAGCAGACATCATAGATATTTCTTCGAGGCAATGGTATTGGCAGAATCCTTTTAATGCAAATAAGGAAGAATATCAAGTTATTTTCGATGTGAAGGAATGCATTGATAATGAGTATGTAAATAACTTGAAAGCTTCAGATTTAGTAGAGCTAATAAATCATAGAGGGTATAATGCACAAGCCTTAATTAAAAATAAAGTAGGCTTGTCTGTAAAAAAACTTTTGGATAATAAAAAACTGAACGAAGGTTACAGGGAAATCGCATTTACAGATAAATCTATACAAGAGATTTCCTATAATTTAGGATATAAAGACGACGCTTATTTTAATAGGTTTTTTAAAAATCGTACAGGCCAAACACCTAAACAATTTCGAGAAAATTTTGATTTTGATAATCGAGATCAATTCATGCAAGACATTCAGGAATTACTTACATGTTACCATACTAAAGAGCATTCGATAGGCTTTTATGCAGATAAAATGCATATGTCTATCAAAACATTATCTTCTAAAGTAAGAGCTAAAATGAATAACTCTTTAGGGCAATTAATTCGGTTAGAATTAATTAATACAGCCAAATTGATGATTTTGGAAGGGGAGTCAGTAGCATTTGTAGCTATGAAACTCGGGTTTGATGAGCCAAGCCATTTTACACGCTTTTTTAAAAATTATGTCGGCTGTAGTCCAACAGATTTCAAGATTAAAAAGTACAATTCTTAATCCTTTTTTGGTAGTCATTTCTCTTTAGTTTCATTTCATCTTTGCATTATAATTTTAAAATAATTTAAAGATGAAAAATTTAGTTAAAACCGCAATCTTGACAATTGCATTTGGGGTTTGTTCAATGCTATCGGCTCAGGATAAAAAGGCTAATAATATTGATAATAGTAATATTGCCTTACAAGGGTACAGTCCGGTATCGTATTTAGATCTAGGTTTAGCTCAAAGAGGAGTTAAAGAGTTTAAGTCTGAATATGAAAAAGTAGTATACTACTTCACTTCTAAAAAACAAAAGGCAACTTTTGAAAAAAATCCTGTAAAGTATTTACCAAAATATGGAGGTTATTGTGCATTTGGAGTATACGCAGGAGCTAAATTTCGTGTAGATCCAACAAAGTTTATTGTGGAAGATGGGCAGTACTATTTGTATCTTAATAATATTGAATTGGATGCGAAACAACTTTGGTTAGCAGAAAAAGATCATAAAAAGTTGAAAGGCATTGCTGATAAAAATTGGAAAAAACTAAATAAAACATATAATTAAGAAGCTATGAAGTTTGTTACAAAAAGAATTCATGCGTTTTTAGACTATCCAGTAGCAATAGCTCTTATAGTTTTACCATTTTTAATAGGTTTAGGTGAGTCTAATTCTATAGCACTATACTTATCAGTTGTTACAGGGGTAGCAGCATTTGTTTTAACGATCTTAACAGATCATCATTTAGGAGTTATAAAAGTGCTATCTTATAAATTGCATTTAACAGTAGACTTTTTAGTTGCAATTGCTTTTATTATAGTTCCTTTTGTATTGTCTTTTAAGGGCATTGATGCTTGGTATTATTGGGTAAATGGAGCTACAGTATTAACTGTTGTTAGTTTGCATAAGCCAGAGGTTTAAAACTCATAGTAAAATAATTTTAATACAATCTTTGAAAAATGCATCAATTTAATATTGGTGCGTTTTTTTATTTTTAAAAATTTATACCATTTCTTATTTGAATCTACCTTAAAAGAAAAAGGCGCTTTTTAATTCGGTAAATTCAATTAGGAAATGGTATTAGTTACCTATTCATAATTATGAAAAATTTGTTGTCTGAAATTAGAGATTGTAATATTTGTGCTTCTCAATTACCCATGGGACCAAGACCTATTTTTGCGGTACATCCTAAAAGTAAAATTGTAATTATTGGACAAGCACCAGGGGCTGTTGTACATAGAACAGGAATACCCTGGGACGATAAAAGTGGGGAGAATCTTAGAAAGTGGATGGGGATTACTTCCGAAGTGTTTTACGAACCTAAAAAAATAGCACTTATTCCTATGGGGTTTTGTTATCCTGGTAGAAATAAATCAGGAGACAAGCCGCCAATTAAAGAATGTGCTATAAAATGGCATTCATCGTTATTAGAGTATATTGATACTCCAGATTTAATTTTGTTAGTGGGTAAATATGCACAAGATTATTATCTAAGAAAAAAAGCAAAAAAAAATCTAACAGAAACTGTTAGAAATTTTAATGATTATTTGCCTAATTTTTTTGTGTTACCGCATCCTTCTCCAAGGAATAATATATGGCAAGCCAAAAACCCATGGTTTTCAGAAGAGGTGTTGCCAAAATTGAAACAAAGAATAAATCAAGTACTACAAGAGTAAATTGAAAAGAATAAAATTCTTATAAATCTTAATCTTAATACAAGTATCACTAGTATTCGAAAGTTTTAAATTTTAGAAATGATAATTGATATTAAATGTTTTGTTTATACTAGTTCTTATTTGAATTTACCTTAAAATAAAAAGATGATTTTTGGAATTTTATAAATGAAGTGATTTAAACTTTTTTGATAAAAAAAACAGGGATGTATAAATTTATTTAGCCATCCCCTGTTTTTTAATCGAATGTAAAACTGAGTTGATTTTGATTTAATGGTGGTATCGGAGTTTGTGTTTTGTGCCTAGCTCTGGTTGGCATTAGTAGAATTGACACAATTCTACTCACTTTATAATAGAT
>CALFUO010000043.1 GCA_937929895.1 uncultured Aquimarina sp. | reverse complement strand
ATTTCTTGATTAATGATGGATACAATGTGGCGCTAAACAACCAAAAGACCGTCTTAAAACGGTCTTGTAAAGGCAATGAATATAAACATCATGCCATCGATAATGTTTTTTACGATCCTAAGATTACACTGTTAGAATCTAAAGTCATTGATTTTGTTGGTTTTTGTGATCGTTTGGCAATAGCTAGAAAGCTTTCGGATCATTTGCCAGTTTTTGTGAGGTTTAAAATAAACTAATTGCATTGACATCCAGAGCCAGTCACCCATTTACAGCAAGGATTACTTTGACAGGGTGTTTTGTTTTTTCCCGAACATCCACAGTTTGCTGTTGTAGGACATGTCGAAGTTGGCTTAGGAGTTACATTATTACCAGGTTCTTCACATGCTTTTCCATCTCCGTCGTGGTCTAGGTTTTTTCTGCATTCCGGATCAGCATCAAAAGCAGCTTGTGCTTCCATCATAGAATTATAATTGGCACAGTTTGTTTTTTGGCAATCATCAACTATTGACGGACTATTAGTAGTTTGAATTTCGGAGATGTCATTTTCTTTGTTATCACTGTCAGAACAAGATGTAAATAAAAGTAGACTAAAGGCTTTTACAACTATAAGTAGTAGCCTAATTCTTTTGTTAATTGTCATAATGATTAATTGTATTTAATAGTTGTTTTTCGAATAGGTAAATATCATCTATAGTTTGAATTTTTTCTTTAGATTCTGTCTTGTGTTTATCGAAGAGGCTAATGTATTTAGTACCTCCATCTAGGTGAAGCCTACAGATAGGTTTTCGATTATTATCATCTAAAAGAATACCAAAATAGGACTGAGTATCTCTATAGACTATTCGTTCTTTAGGGATAACCCTACGAAGAATAGCTAGTACGATTTGAAAGCCTTCTAATTCTTCAACGGTTGTTACGATTTTAGCCTTAGGGGTTTCAATTTCTTCATCAATTTGTATTTTTTCTTCTTCTTTATGTAGAGCGGAATTAAGGCGATCACTAACTTTTTCACTTACTAATTGTCCCAATGCTTTAGAAACAATTTCTGTAAATTCCTCCATCACATTTGCCGTTAGTCTACCATTGTAGGCCTGGTTAGCAAAAAGTCTTACGAATTCTTGAGAAGGCTTTTCGAATTCCTTGTTTATTAAGTTTTTGATTTCACTAGTGTACTTAAGATTACTAGCATTATCAAAAATCAAAGAAACATCAAATTTTGATTTGTGAAATTTTTCAATCTCTTTAACGGTACTCTCTTTGATACGAGATATATCAAACTCTAAAAATGGTTTTTCGTCCATTTTGTTATGTTCTTCTAAATCGGTATAAAATCGATATTGAATACCATTAGTTAATAACGCAAATCTAGTATGTGTTACGTGAAAGTATCTGAGTAATTGAGAATTATGTATGTCAAGATTTTGTTCCCAATGTTTACATTCTATAATTAAAATAGGTTCACCATTTTGAAAAATGGCATAATCTACTTTTTCACCTTTCTTTAGACCAAGGTCTGCTGTATATTCTGGGATTACTTCTAATGGATTAAAAGCATCGTATCCTAAAATATTAATGAATGGTAATGTAAATGCATGTTTTGTAGATTCTTCGGTGTCAATTTTATCTTTTAGCTCATCTACTTTTTTTGCTAGGTTCTTAAGTTGGTTTAGTAGTTCCATAGTTTAATTTTAGTTAGCATAATCTATTTGTTTCCGATGTATTTCATTAAAAAGTCACAAGGTCAGAGTCTTTTCCACTATAGATCGTATAGTATGTGTATTCATCAGCTCCTTTGTACCATCTATATCGAGATTGTTTGAATCTGAATATGTTTAACATTTCTTCGAGTTGGTTCTGGAAGTCTTTTTTGTTTTTATTTGCAGCAAACAGACCTCCAGTAAAGTTTATATACTTTTTTCCTGAACCATTGGCTCTAACATTAATATCATATTCCCACATTTTTTTAGACACAATTTTTGAATACTGATCTCTTAAATTGGGAAACTCTTTTATTTGAATATTAATCACTTTCTTTTTAAGATTTTGCCCTAATTTTTTGATTTCCATAATCTCAGATTCTTCCGAGGTCTTAATCATTTTTGCCCAAGCTCCAAAAAGTATAATATCTATTTGTAGTTCTTCAATTGTCTCCCCTTTACCTATTTTTAGTCCTTTTTCTATAGACGAAATCTCCCTTTTAAGTTGTTGTTTTTGCTCAGAAATTTCTTTTTCTTTCTTTTTTAAAATAAGGGCCTCATCAATACTATCGATTTCTTTTACAAGAAGTTGTGCATTTAAGTATAAGGAATCTCTAGGTCCAATCTTATTTAAAGTTTCCTTTGCGTTTGAGTATTTTCCTTCGGTTATATATTTTTCAGCAGTTTCAATTTTTTTTAGAGAAGCTTTATCCTTGTAATCGAATGTAGCGATTGATAGAACTGCAATAAATAGAGAGCTAAGGACCCATAAACCAAAGACTTTTATTCTGGTCGGTTTTTTTGATTTTTTAAGTATTAAAGAGGGGTTGATTAGTCCAACAATAAGACCTATAAATAGTATAAAACTTAATAATCCTGTGAAGTCTGACATTGTAAAATATTTTAATTTTTTATGAATAACGATTAGTATCAATCCTCCCAACCACATAAAGTACGTCCCATTCGTTTTGCAGCAGAAAGAGTTACTTTTTTAGGAGTAGTAGAGCAACGACTAAGTCCTCTGCAGCTTGAATGGAAATGATAGCGTTTACTACTTCCAGGGCATATATAGACTTCGGTTTCAGTAGCTGATGGAGTGAACGCAGTGGTTAAGGAAAATAGGAGACCAACCGCAATAATTTTCTTCATGATTCTATCTTTTAATTTTATACTCTAAAAGTATAGATCATTGAATGGTAGGGATTACGGTATGCCGTAATTAAGAATTATATGAGCTCATTGTCTTTCAAAATAGAAATGAGATGTGTGATATTTTTAGCTTCAAAAGCTTCGTTTAGTCGGTTTATTCTTTTCTCAATAGAGCTAAGACTAGCAGGTCTTATATTTTTTTGTTCGAAGATTTTAGGAAGTTCTTTCTGACTAAAGCCTTTCGATAAATATTCCAGTAATACGGTATCATATTGACTCAGTACTAGTAATTCATTACTTTTTAGACCTAGTTCTATATCTCTAGAAAAATAGTCTTCATTATTTGCTACACTATATAATGCCAATTGTAGTTCTTTTAAATCATTCGAACTTTTAATCACATAACCATTTATAGGATGGTTGTTTACAATTTGTTTGATTTTTGACAAACGATTAATAGCAGAAAGTATAATTATCTTAATATTGGGTTGTATGTTTTTAATAGCGTCTATTAGTGCTAGACCATCTTTTATTTTTATGCTTCTAGGATCTTCATTAAAATTAAGATCAGTGATTAATAATTCGAATGGAGTTTGTTTTATTTCTAAAGCGTGTTGACATTTTAGAAAGGCTTCGTCACAATAGAAAGCACTTACTACTTCAGGAATTTTTAAATCCTTTTGAAGCAACTGTACTAAACTTTTATTATTAGAATCAAAGTCTTCAGCAATAAGCACTTTTTCAAACATAAATGGTCATTTTTAGATTGGAAATGATATTTTGATTTTCACTCCTTTTGTATAGTTATTATCAAAAATAAATGAACCTTGAAGACTCGAAATACGGTTTCCCATATTTTTAAAACCTGTGCCTTTTGTTGAATTGGTTTTTAACCCAACACCATTGTCCTGGTAGATAATATTCAGTTCGTTTCGAAGTTCTTCGAAGCGAACAATCACTAGTGTAGCATGACTATGTTTTTTCATATTAATTAGAAGTTCGTTCAACACCCGATACAAGGTTTCCTTTTTAACAGAAGCAATAGTATTCCATTCTATATCGTAAATTCCTTTAGGTATAATGCGTGTATTGCTGTTATTGTAGTCTTGAAACATTTCCTTCAATTCTTCGCTGTAGTGGATTCCTAAATTTATTTCACTGATATCATGAGAAATGTCACGAGTTTTATCGTAAAGTGAATTGAGTTTCTTTAACCAAGAGGTTTCTGCAGTTGGATTGGACCTTTGAAAACTTGATAGGATTTGATAGATGCCGTTTGCGATTTCGTCGTGTATTTTCTTAGAGATCTTATTTTCGGTTCTATAGATTTCTTGTAGTTTTTCTTGTTCGTGTTGTTGATGTAATAACCTCCTTTTTTGGATTGAATATTTGATATAGAAAACAAATAGTCCTAAGATGATAAGGGCTAACAACCCATAAATCATTGATAGTAGTTGTTGGAATTTATTTTGTTGTTTTAATTCATTATTTATTCTTAATGCTTCAGCATTGTCATACTTAATTTTAGCATATTGATTTCGGGTTTTTAGCCTTATATTTTCTAAACTATCTTTTAAGTTGATATATTGGTTTCGAGTTGAAATATCATTTTTGTCAATTTGCATTAAGATTTTCAGGCCTTTTAAAACCTGTTCTACTTGATCTAGCCTTTTTGCTGTATCAATCATTTTATTCGCATAACTCAATGCTTTTTTAGGTGTATTGGAAATGTAATATTCAGCTAGACTTTTATAACTATTAATTGAGCCAAAGAGGTCGTTATGTTGTTCTCTTATGTTTAAAGCTCTTAAAAGTTGAGACGCTACATTAAGACTAGGGTCTAATAACCATTGATAGTAAGCTAAATTATCTATTAGCATTGCTTGATCTTCGTAATTTGTAAAGTCTGACAGGTTTAAATTATCTAAGATATTTATGGCTTCGGAATATCGTTTTTGAGACTGATAAATGGTTGCTAGATTACATTTATAAATTAATGAGTTAATAGGCAGGATATCGATGGCTAGTTTCTGATTAGTGATAGCATCTTCATATAATTGTAAATGTTGATAGTTATCTGCAATAATATCGTATAAACCTGCTAGGTACTTTTTATCTTCTTTTGTGCTAAAGTATTTTAGACCTTTTAATGCAGAAGAAATACTTCCATGATAGGAGCCTGCTTCATTTTCTAATTGAGAAATAAATAGCGAAAGCTTACTAATATTCAAACTATCATTTACTATTTCGAAAGTACCTATAGCTTTCTGAGCATAGTAGTAAATAGAGTCTTTTTGAGACGTGGTAAGATCTAGATAATAACTTTTGAAATAGTAGTATTTGCCTAAATAATTGTTGTCTTTCTCCTGTTGTGACTTTTGTAGGAGATAATTGTTGTATTTGGGGACGCTATCGTATTGCTTTGAATCTAAGAATTTGTTGATTTCAGAATATAATTCTTCAGCTGTTAAACGATTATTATGGGGTTGAGAAAATAAGCATGTATTTGTAAACAAATAGATGATGTATAGAAAAACAGAAAACCCACTAAAAGCATAGGACATTTTAAATTGCTTTTAGTGGGAAAGGTACTATTAATTTCAAAAAGAGTAGATTATCACTCTTTTCGAAAATTTTTAAGGCCTAGGTCTATTATGCTTTCTTCTATCCACTACAGGAGAAAAGGTTTCTGCATTTTGAATATTAGATTTCTCTTCTAAGGCTTCTTTATTCGGCTCGCAAGCCACTAAAGAGGTTCCAAAAACTAAGGTTATAATACTATATGTGAAAAAATTGTTCATGATTTTCTTTTTAAAATTTTAGAATAGAGTGGCTGTCCGGAAACTGGGTCCAGATTCTCGAGTAAGCCACGAAACACTATGTTTCTTTAAAAAGGGAAGTGGTGGGATTGGTAATGCAGTATACTTGGCTACTTCCCAAGAGCTTTTGCATGACTGCATTACGGTTTCCCTTATCAGCTAGTTTTGTACATTAGTTATGTTAGCTTTTACATGACTAGAACTAGTGATGACACAAATGTAGGTCGAGGATGTACTTTTAAAAAGGACAAGTAGTTGACTCGTGTTTGTCAATTGGTTGACATTAGCAAAAACAGTAGTTTTAAGCTGTTGTTGTCAATGTTATGTCAAATCGTATTGTAGAAAAAAAGAATTATTGTCAAAGATTAATTAGTGTAAAAATCATTTTAAGTACGGAGATAGATTTTAATTCAGTTATAATTCTCGTTAAGAATGGATGAAAAAATCATAGAACAGATTGTTAAGGAAATGTTTGAAAAAGCAAAGCCTAATTGTACTTCTCATAAAAAGAATGCATTATCAACATACTTGGAAGATTACTTCGAACAACAAAATAATAGGCTTAGTTACAGAACATTTACAAGGGCTTATGAGAAATATATCGAAGGAAAAGAGCAAAGTTCGCCTAGTGTACAGTCAGTAAATTTTTTCTCTAATTATTTAGGTTACGAAAGTTATCTGGATTATAGAGAAAAAAATGACTTTCAGAAGGTGAAAGGTAGGCCAAGACCAATAGAAAGAATATTGAAGTGGTTAAAATTATGGAGTGGATATAAAAAATTCTTACTAATAGGAGGGTTAATATTGTCTTTAGGATTTAGTGTTTTGATGGTTAAAAAAGATTTCTTTTTACATAGAAATGCAATTGAGGACACAACATGTATGGTTTGGAAAAGCAGTGTTTACGAACGTATTCCTTGTGATTCAATAGAGATTGGTATACAGCCTTTTGATTACGAAAAATTAAAATACTTTAAAAAAATAAAGGTCAACCCTGCTTATCCTTTCTTCGATGAATACGGTAACGCTCGTGTTTGGTATTATAAACTAAATAAAAAGACCGTCGAATTTTTCTCAGCTCCAGGAGTACATCCAATATCAGGTAAAACATTAAAAGCAGTTACCCCTTACATCATCGAAAAATATGTACCCATCCATGATATTTCTAAAGATAGTTTTGACTCTTTACAACAGTGATTTCAATAATAGTTTATGATATTTAGAAATATAGCAATATCAAACATAAGGTTGTTTTTTATCCTGTAGCGAAAAGTAGTACCTGGTGATATGAAACGCTTAGAGCAACAAGAGGCGATTTGATTTTGTTTAAATTACTTCTTTTAGAAAGTTTAGAGTACTTTTGCAATATGCAAAATGAATCTTTACTTTTTGGTTTTCATGCCGTTTTAGAAGCTATTAAATCTGGAAAATCTATTGATAAAATTTTCCTTCAAAAGGGATTGCAAGGAGACCTATCTAAAGAACTTCACGAACTTTTAATAGATCACGAAATATCTCCTAATCTAGTGCCTGCGGAGAAGTTACATAAGCTTACCCGTAAAAACCATCAAGGAGTTGTGGCATTTACCTCTCCTGTCGCTTTTCAGGACTTAGAAGAATTGATTATTCAAACACAAGAAAAAGGAGAAATACCATTTTTTATTTTACTCGACGGAGTTACTGATGTTCGTAATTTTGGAGCCATTATTCGTTCTGCTGAATGTACCGGAGCCCATGGAATTATCGTTCCTAAATCTGGATCAGCACCTATTTCAGGGGATACTGTAAAAACTTCAGTTGGTGCGGTATTCAATGTTCCTATTTGCAAGGTAGACCATATTAAAGATGCTTTATTTTTATTACACGCTTGCGGAATTCAAACTGTAGCAGCGACTGAAAAAACAGAAAATTTAATCTACGATATAGATTTTAAAGAACCTACCGCTATTGTAATGGGATCAGAAGGATCAGGAGTTTCTAGTGGTGCTTTAAAAACAGTTACAAAAAAAGCAAAGCTTCCTATGTTTGGAGAAATTAGTTCTTTAAATGTTTCTGTAGCTGCGGGTACTTTTATGTATGAAATAGTTAGACAACGCTTATAAATTATCATTGGTATCCGATTAAAATTTTCTAAAAATCTGGCAAGGCTTTTAAACACTGATTTTAAGGTGTTTTTTGAAATTCAAAGCATGCTTTTCGATTTATATCAAAGAAACCATGTTTGTGTTTAAAGCAAACAATAAAAATCAGTTGTTTTCAGTGTGTTATGGACACAATCTTGATTCTTGTTTCTTGAAACGAAGCGATCTTGAATCTTTATCGGACACTAATAATAAATTATACAAAAAGCTTAGATGTTATGTTTTTCTAAGCCTTTTGCAAATTACTTTTACCCTAGTTCTTGTTTTAAATAGTTAAGGAAGTTTTAAATCCTTCTGTTAGCAAATCATATTCCTATAGAGTAATTCTGTGATCTTTTGCATTATAATCTTTTATAAGAAAAGAGAAAGGAGTGTTTATACGTTGTGTTTTTAAAATAGTGTACCTTGACTTCCTTCCAAATCAAAAAGTGTTTTAGGTACTTTTAGATCTAAATGCAATTTGCTGTTTAATCTTTTTATAAAGTATTGGGAAAGTAATGGAGATTGTAATTCAATATTTTGATGGATAAAGAAATTAATTTGTTCTAGTCCTAATTCGTACCATTTCGAAATACGATTTACCCAGTCGTCTAACCTTTGATAATCGGAAGCATGGTTGGCTCCAACCCATCGAATAAATGTTTTGTTAGAAGTCAACCGCATATGCAATAAATCTCGTCGACCTGCAGTATCTACAATTATATTAGTGACATTATATTCTTCGAATAATTGAAAAAGGTCTGTAGATATTTTAGGATCATTAAACCAATCCCTATGTCTCAACTCAATTGCTAAAGGGGTGTTTTTAGGCCAGCTTTCTACAAACTGAATCAGATTAGGGAAACTATTAGGACTAAAATTATTATGCATTTGTAAGAAGATAAGACCTAGTTTCTCTTTCAAGGCAGATACATTATTAAGAAATGCATCCACATAGATTTGTGAGTCTTCTTTTAGTCTTGAAAAATGTGATATATCTTGAACTAATTTGGGAAAGAAAACAAAATCATTAGGTGTCTTCTTATACCATTTTGAAAATTGGATGTCAGGAAAAATCCTATAAAAAGTAGCATTCAATTCAATACTATTAAATTGAGAAGCATAATAAGCTAATTCATCTGTTGTTCCCCGAGGGTAAAAGCCTTTAAGGTCTTGTTTATTCCATTTTGCACATCCAATAGAGAATTGGGCTTTATGTGAAAATTCAGAATTAAAAACATTTAGTGTATTGCGATGGTCATCAGGTAAAATAAAATCAATGTTAGATGCATCTGCTACTTGTCCGAATTTCATGTTAATGGATTTACAGAGCTAAAAATACACTGAAATAAAATAACTAAGAAATATCAGAAATCGTGTTGTTCGAAGTCGAAAGTTCTTCTTTAATACGCTGCATGGCTCGATATACGTGACTTTCTACAGTTTTTTCAGAAAGATTCAACATTTCGCTAATTTCCTTATAATTCAGACCTCTTTTTTTATTTAAGTTAAATATCTTTTTGCTCTTAGGCGGAAGCTTTTCTATTTCTTTCTCTATGCGTTTTAGCTGAATCACTTTAGGATCATCTTGTTCTATAAATTCTGAAATTGTTTCCTGTATTAGTAATGATAATGAATCTTGCTGTTTTAATTTTTTAGCATAGTGTGTGTTGAATAAGTTTTTAATGATTTGAAAAAGGTATTTGTTTATGGATTTATCTTCTCTAATTAGATGACGTTTGTTCCATAATTTAATAATCGCTTCTTGTACTAGGTCTTTAGCATGTTGGCTATCTAGAGTCAATTTTAATGCATACTTATAAAGTGAACTGTAATAGAGTTGATACAGTTCGTGAAAAGCTTCAGATTGCCCGTTTTTTAAACGAATATTAAGATCATTAACAATGTTCTTGTTAATCATTTTGTTGTATAGTTGATTGTTTGATAGCAAATTAGTAAAAAAAATACTAAAAAAATGCAGGGTTTTGTTTTTTAGGTGTGTATTGTATATGAAAACATTATTTGTTGAAATGAGAATAGATTCTCTTGTAAAGAAATTATTGAAATCAGAAATTACGAGTAAAGAACGTAAGGTTTTGAGTGGAGTGCTAGAACAGGATTTGACGAAAAAACGTTTCGTAAAAGAAAAATTATACGAAGAGTTTCAGGTTTCGTCAGAAGATTATGAAGAAGCCTTTGCTCATTTCGAAAAAGCAATACAGCAACAAGAAAAAAAGAGAGGTGTTCGAAAACTCTTTCTTGTCAAAGGAGTTGCAGCGTCTGTGGTAATGCTGTTAGGATTTGTGTTTATGTACAGAGCAACCCAAACTAGTACAGCGTATAATACATCGGGGACAAATGCTGTTAAGGATATTATATTAACCACTCCAAATGGAGAGCAAAGGGTATTACAACCTGGCGAAATAGGAGATACGAAAGTTCGTGATTTGATAGCCGAAGCTATAATCGGAAATGCAAATTCAGAAGCTTTAAGTACAATTTACGTTCCTAAAGGAATGACTTATAAAATGAAGTTAGCAGACGGAACATTGGTTCACTTAAATGCTGATTCAGAATTAAAATTCCCTATTGCTTTTGGTATAAATACAAGAAAGGTAGATGTAAGGGGAGAAGCTTTTTTCGAGGTAGTAACGAATAAAAAGAAACCATTTATAGTAGGGATGGGTGCATTAGAAACCAAAGTCTACGGAACAAAATTCAATGTCTCCAATTATAATACCAATCACATCAATGAAATCACACTAGTGGAAGGAAGTGTGGGAGTAACGGATACCGTAAGTGGTAAAGAAATTAAAATAGTACCTAATGAAATGTATTCGTGGGATAAAACATCGAAATCATCAACTATTGAAAAGGTTGATATAAACGATAAAATAAGTTGGATAAAAGGAGCTGTGGTTTTTAAGAATTCGACTTTAGCCGAAATGATACCCGTAATAGAAAGGAAATTCGATATAAAAGTAGCAGTATTAGATACAGAAATTAACTCTAAAAAATTCTCAGGCAAACTAACAGTAAATACAGTTGAAGAACTCCAAGCGATACTGGAAGCGATGAAAATCTTTCGTTGCCAATATTATGCGAACAATAAACGATTAGTGATTAAACCTATGTAAAACCTACCAACATTTTATCAATAGAACTAACAAAATCGTTTTGTAACGGTTGTTGTATGAGATAGCTATGTTTTGTTTTAACATATACTACTAACAATGACCAATAACCTATACTAACAATTAATTGAACTATTTATGAAAACAACATTAAAAATTAGAGGCATTAGGCAAATAGCCATGCAGTTGTTTCTCATCTTATCTATCAGTTTGCAAGCAACGGCTGCAAGTAACATAGACCAAAATGAGAAGTTAACCCTGTCTCTAACGAACGTAACTTTAGAAACAGTTTTTGAAAATATTGAGTCTAAAACTGATTATTCGCTTTTTTACGAAAACGATTTAGTTGATTTAAAACAAATCGTAAGCATTAAAGGTGCAAACCTATCGGTAGCGCAAGTGCTCTCTACAGTATTAGCAAATCAAAGAGTGAGTTATAAAATTGTCAATAAGCAAATAGTACTTTCAAAAAAACAATTTAAAAAATTAGAAAATGTACTCGAAAAATCTCAACAGTTAAAAACTGTTACAGGTACAGTATCCGATGCTAATGGTGAAACTTTACCAGGTGTTAATATCACAGTAAAAGGAGCAATAAAAGGAGCGCAAACAGATTTCAATGGAAATTATTCAATTAATGTTGAAGACTCAGATGTATTAGTGTTTTCCTATATAGGTTTTAAAACCAAAGAAATAGCCGTTGCTGGACAAACGAAAATTAATATCATTTTAGAAGAAGATATTGCTGCGTTAAATGAAGTTGTGGTTATTGGGTATGGTACTGTTAAAAAGAGTGATCTTACAGGCTCTGTAGTAAAGATCACGGACGAGCAATATGAGAAACAACCAATAACTAGAGTAGAAGAAATATTAAAAGGAAGAAGTGCAGGGGTTACTGTTGCTCCTTCTAACGGATCTGCAGGTTCTGGATCGAAAATTAGAGTTCGAGGTGTAAATTCAATTAGTAGTAGTAATGATCCATTAGTAGTTGTAGACGGAATTTTTGGAGGCGATCTTAGAACCATTAACCCTAGCGATATTGCTTCGATGGAGGTGTTGAAGGATGCTTCGGCAACTGCTATTTATGGATCTAGAGGTGCGAACGGAGTAATTTTGATCACGACTAAAAAAGGAAAAGGAAAACCTAAAGTAAATTTAGAGTATTTCAATTCTATATCAGTATTACCTAGAACTCTAGATGATAGGTTATCTTCTGCGGATTTTGCAAGAGGGGTAAACCTTGTACAAGAAGGTGCATTTTCCGATACAGAAATTGCAAGTTTCGAAGCGAATCCTGTAGATTACGAAGACGAAATATTTCGAGCAGCATATGGTAAAAACTTTTCTGCTTCGGTAAGTGGCGGGTCAGACAAAACAAGTTACTTTATTTCTGGAAACTATTTAGATAACGAAGGTATTGTTATCACGAACGAATACGAACGTTTTGCAGCAAGAGCTAATATTAATGTAAAAGTTACGAGTAAACTAGACGTGGGTTTGAATATATACGGAAGTAGAGAAAACCAAACTAACGATCCTGATGCATTTAATAGAACAAGGGGTAGTGTTGTACTTCGTGCATTGACTTTCGACCCTACTACGCCACCAATTGGTGATGATGGAGAATTTAATTTGACACCGATAAGAGATGATTTAAATTTAACAGGAACCCTTAATCAGAATATTATTGGAGTTTTGAACGAAAGTAATGTTGAAAGAGTAGCAGATCGTTTAAATGCCAATTTTGATATAAAGTATAAGATTTTAAATGGTCTAACCTATAATATGTTATTGTCGGGGAATACCTTAAATCAGAACACAGAAACATTTCTTGTCGATCAGGTAAGTAGAGCTAGATTTCAAAGTAGAACTCGTCGCGAATACCAAATAAGTAATATTTTAAATTGGAATAGAGTTTTTGATAAGCATAGTTTGAATGTTACAGGATTATATGAACTGCAAGGCAATGAAACAAGCACGCATGCCAGTCTTATTAATAACCCGATTGGAGAAACAATATTCTTAAGTAGTTTCGATTCCGAGGGATTAGAAAGTGTTAGCAATAATGCAGAAAGAAGGACTATAGAATCTTATATGGGAAGGGTAAATTACGATTTTAATAAGTCGTGGTATGCAACAGCTGCTTTAAGGGTAGATAAAACTTCTGTGTTTAACGATAATACAGGTTATTTTCCTTCAGCAGCTTTAGCTTATAGTTTTAATAACCTTGCTTTTGTTAGGGATAGTGATATATTAAGTAGTGCTAAATTAAGAGTAAGCTGGGGGCAAGTCGGAAATCAAAATATTCCTGCAGGTGCTACCCAATCAGGATTTGCTACGAGAAACAATCTTTTCCTTATTGACGGAATAAACAGAGGATCAGCCTTAGGATTGGAAACCTTTGAGAATCCAGATATAACATGGGAAACAACTGAATCTTGGAATTTTGCAACAGATATAGGTTTTGTAAAGAATAGATTTAATTTTTCTTTCGATTACTTCATCAAAAATACAGATAACTTGTTGTTACAGTTTTTAGTGCCACTAACAGGAAACAATTTTAGTCAATTTGACAACGTAGCTGAAGTTGAAAATAAAGGTTTTGATTTAGGTATTGGAGCACAAATATTCAATACTAAAAACTTTAAATGGAATTCTAATATCGCTTTCTCTTTTGTA
This sequence comes from uncultured Aquimarina sp., assembly GCA_937929895.1. GTDB lineage: Bacteria > Bacteroidota > Bacteroidia > Flavobacteriales > Flavobacteriaceae > Aquimarina. The sequence continues at coordinate 9,772 of CALFUO010000043.1, read as the reverse complement.
AAGAATAAGATTAAGAAATTAAATAGTGCAACAGGGTTTATTCGTAATGCACAAGATGAAACATCTTTAGCCTCTGGTGAAAACATTACACAATTAACTCTAGGGAATTCTATAGGAGATTTTGTTGGATTAAGATATTTAGGAGTTGATGAAGAAGGAGAGCCAACCTACGCTTTAAACGAAGACCAAGTCGAAGATGTTGGTGTTATCGGTAATGGTACACCAACCACCACCTGGGGGTGGAATAACACTTTCGAATTGAATAATTGGGACTTTAACATTTTTGTAGAAGGGGCTCATGATTTCGATGTTTACAATCAAGCAGCTGGTTTCTTAGAAAACCCTACAGGTGTACCTCAATATTATAGAAACACAGTGTTTAGAGCTTCTACACCTCCCGATAATATTACGGATATCCCAAAATTAGGAACCCCTATAAATATTAATTCAGATCGTTATGTAGAAGACGGCAGTTTCGTGCGAATCAGTAATGTTTCTGTAGGGTATACCTTTCATAAATTTTTTAAAGGACTAGATTTTTTAAAGGTATATGCCAGTGGACAGAATGTAGCACTATTCACTAACTATAGTGGTTATGATCCACAAATAAGTTCTAGACAACGATTTCGAGGCTCTAGGGATCAGCCAGCAGATAGGTCATCAGGGGTAGATTTTGGAGCAGTCCCAAACCCAAGAGTAATAACGTTAGGAGTTAAAGTAGGATTTTAATAATAATAGCAATGAAAAAAAGAATAACAACAAAAAGAAGATTCAATAGTATCATTAGCTTAAGTATATCCGCTTTAGTATTAATAGGATGTGCAGATTTAGATAATGATGTTTCCGATATAATACCTGCAGCAGAACCGTTTGAAGATGCAGCAGAATATGAAAAAGGTTTAGGGAGTGTGTACCAAGCATTATCCGATGCAGCACGTAAAACAACTTTTTTTGCGCCAGCTTGGGCAGGGGATGATATCACAACCTTTTCAGGTGGAAATAAAGCTGATTTTAGACAGTTTGATCAAAGATCTGTTTCTGCCGATAATTCTAGATTAGTTAGAAACTGGAATGGACTGTATAATATGATCAGTAATATACATGTTACATTAAGTTTTGGGGAAGAACTAGAAGCGAAAGCAGTGAAATCAAATGATGAAGAACTTTTAGAAGCTATAAAACTAATTAGAGGAGAATTGTTTTTTCTTAGAGCTTTTAGTTATCATCAGTTAGTGAGAGTTTTTGGGGAAATTCCAATCACGTTAGATGTAATACCAGACCCAAATATTAGTAAATCTTCTGTACAGGCTGTTTACGAACAAATAGAAAAAGATCTAAAACTAGCTATAGATTTGTTACCAACCCAACATCCTCTTTCGGTATCTTCTGGCAACCCAGCAGTTCGTCCAAGTCAGGGTTCTGCAAAATCATATTTAGCTCGCGTTTATCTAGATTGGGCAGGTTTTCCAGTAAAAGGAGCTCCGCTTTCACAACAAGAACGTTATGCCTTAGCAGCCAGTCAAGCTAAAGAAGTAATAGATAGAAAGAATGAGTTTAATTTTAACATGCTTCCGGATATTTTTGATTTATGGAAAAAAGAAAATCGATTTGTAACAGAATCATTATGGAGCATTGGGTATTCTGTAGGTCCAGGAGAAACAAATGTTTTAGAAAATCAGAAATTTGGAGCAGTTGGTTTTAATGGCGGATGGGATGAAACGTTTGCAGAGGTAAAATACTTTGAAGATTTTCCGGCAGGGCCAAGAAAAGAAGCGACTTATAGAACAGATTTAGATTGGGTCAATTTAGCACAACCTAGTCCAATGTTCGCTAAGATTACTGGTCCAGCGGGGGATTATGGAAGAAATACTTTTAAAACGGATCGTAGTGATTTTATAATGCGTTATCCTGAAATTTTATTGATCTACGCAGAAGCATCAGGTAGATCCGGTAATGGATCGGTAGCAGATGCTTGGGAAGCATTAAATAAAGTAAGAAGAAGAGCACAGGCTTTGCCAATTGATACTCCAGACACCTCAGTAGATTTAGATACCTCTGATGGGACAATAGAAGATTTAGCATTCTTAGAAAGAAAATGGGAATTTGCAGGAGAATACATAAGATGGTTTGATTTAGTGAGGTTAGAAAAAGTTGAAGAAGCACTTTCCGATCGAGTACCAAGAGTCTCTAGAAATTCGGATAATGAATTAGTCGAAGAGACCAATAAAATTACAGGGAGTTTAGGTATAGATAATTATTTCTCTCCGATTCCTGCATCTGTAGTTTCAGAGAATCCCAATCTATCTAATTAGCATAAAATTTAATAGTAGTTATATTTTTATTTTGTTTTGGGTAACGGTAGGTCAATTAGTGACTTACCGTTATTTTGTTCATCTTTTTATGTTAAATTCACACGCTAATTTCTATTCAGATTTATGGAATACCACCGTAGGCAAGCATATCTTAAGTTTTTGATTTTTGTGTCTTCAATTACTTTATTAGTCCAATCATGTAAAAAAGAAGAAAAGTTTCGAGATTTTACTCTTGAGGTGGTCGAAGAAACCAAAAAAGAGCCAGCCATATTCAGTCATCTATCAGCATCTTTTTCAAACATTAATTTTGTAAACGAATTAGTAGAAAATGTAGATTTTAATTACTACCAATATATGTATAGTTATATTGGAGCAGGAGTTGCTGTCGGGGATTTTGATAATGATGGTTTGCAAGATATGTTCTTTGTAAGCAATTCACATACATGTAAACTGTATAGAAATATAGGAGGATTAAAATTTAAAGATCTAACATCGAAGAGCATTAGTGATATTTCTAAAGGTTTTAATACGGGTGTTACCACAGTAGATATAAACCAAGATGGACTTCTAGATATTTATTTAGTTCGTGGAGGTTTAGACCCGTCAAATAAAAAATTTGAAAACCTACTTTTTGTAAATAAGGGTGATTTCAAATTCAAAGAAGAAGGAGTAAAATACGGTATAAATGATCCTAATCGTGGGATACAAGCAACATTTTTCGATCTAGAAAATGATGGTGATCTAGATTTGTTTATATCTAATGCACCTATTAATGGCAGAAATACAAAAGATATTGTTGATCTAAGTAAGAAACATAAAGACCCAAAGTCTAAGGAGTTGTTAGGGAACGATAAATTGTATGAAAACTTAGGAAAAGGAAAGTTTAGAGATATCTCTGAAAAAGCAGGAATTCATTTTGATATTGGGTTTGGCTTAAATCCTCAAGTCGGTGATCTTAATGGAGATGGATTTCTTGACATCTATGTTTGTAATGATTTTAAAATACCAGACTTTGTTTATATAAATAATGGAGATAAAACATTCGACGATCAAAAAGAAAGTTATGTTAAACATATGTCTCATAATAGTATGGGAAGTGACATAGTCGATTTTAATAATGATGGACATTTTGATTTGATATCACTGGATATGAACCCAGAAGACTATATCCGCTCTAAGACTACTATGTCGATGACTTCGATTCCAAAATTCGAGCAAATGGTCGAAAATGGATATCAATATCAGTACATGCATAATATGTTTCAACTTAATAATGGCAATAATACTTTTAGTGATATATCTCAGTTGTCAGGTATAGCAAATACAGATTGGAGCTGGGCAGTTTTAGGGGCAGATTTCAACCTAGATGGTTACGAAGATTTGTATGTAACTAATGGGGTTTTTCGTGATGTATTGGATCAGGATACTACTCAGAAAATTCTTTCAAAATTGCGAGCGGATGGAAGAAAACCAACAAAAGAAGATTTCTTAAAGTTTGCAAAAATGCTACCACAGCAAAAACTTAGAAATTATTTGTTTAGAAATAATGGCGATTTGACCTTTACAGACACTTCTTCGGAATGGGGAAATCTTTTAGAAACTTTTTCGAATGGAGCAGTTTATGTTGATTTAGATAATGACGGCGATTTGGAGTTGGTTACTAATAATATCAATGAGAGGGCCAGTATTTTAAAGAATAATGCTATCGAATTAGGTTTAGGGAATTTTGTAAGCTTTCTATTCGAAGGACCATCAAGTAGTCTGAATGGCCAAGGAGTAATAGTGGAGATTAAGACTGTAAAAGGGAAATTGAAAACAAAACAATTGGTGAATACAAGAGGATTTTTATCCTCTGTTTCTAATCGTCTTCACTTTGGGATAGCTAAAGACGATGCTATTGAAAAGGTTAGAATAGTTTGGTTAGATGGTAAAGTCCAAGAGCTTTCAGAAGTCTCATTAAATAAGCAATATCAAATATCTTATAAGAATGCTTTTCACAGTTCACCTGACAAAATTCAAGTAGCGAACATATTCAAAAAAGAAGTGTTTAATTACAGCCATCAAGAGGTGTATAATAATGACTACAAGCTTCAATTGTTGTTGCCTTACAAATACTCTCATTTAGGTCCTGGTATTGCAAGTGGTGATATTGATGGTGATGGTCTAAAAGATATATATATAGGAGGGGCTTTTGATAATGCCCCAACTGTATTATTGGGAACACCAAAAAATACCTTTAAAGAGATTAGACCAGAGGCCTTATTTGCGGATGCTCGTTTTGAAGATAGTGCAGCTTTATTTTTCGATGCAGATAATGATGGTGATCAAGACTTGTATGTGGGCTCTGGGAGTTACGAGTTTTCCCCTACTTCACGAGGGCAGCAAGATCGTTTCTTTTTAAATGACGGAAAAGGAAATTTTACAAAGCCAATGCGTCTTCCTATTTTGACTACGGTGACTTCTACTATAAAACCATGTGATTATGATAATGATGGAGATTTAGATTTGTTTGTTGGTGGAGGGGTATTGCCAGGTAAATATCCACAATCTAGTGAAAGTTATCTTTTAGAAAATAATGGAAGTGTATTTTCTATAGCAAATGAAAAAGTAAATTTACCTAAATTAGGATTGGTAACGGATGCAGCTTGGTTCGATATAGATAATGACGGTAGTAAAGATTTAATCGTTACTGGGGAGTGGATGGGGGTTGAAGTTTTATTAAATAAGAACAAGGCATTAAAAGCCACAACACGATATAATTCTCTTTCTAACACGAAAGGTTGGTGGAATACTCTTTTAGTTGAAGATGTTGATGGCGATGGTGACATGGATATCATTGCAGGAAATCTAGGCTTGAATACGAAATTTCACGCTTCAGCAAAAAAGCCATTTCATGTGTATGCAAAAGATTTCGATGCAAATGGAATAGAGGATATAGTCTTAGCAAAAAATTACAATGGGAAACAAGTTCCAATAAGGGGTAGAACTTGTACTTCGCAACAAATGCCACATATTGCTCAGAAAGTAACAACCTTCGAAGAATTTGCAAATTTAGGAGTCGATGGTATTTTAGGAAAAGACATAGATTCGGCCTTACATTATGAAGTAAACGAATTTCGTTCAGGGATTTTTTATAATAATAATGGAGACTTCGATTTTGTTCCCTTTGCTAACGAAGTTCAATTATCAATGGTTAATAGTATTTTATTTGAAGACTTTGATCATGATGGATTAAAAGACCTCCTACTGGCAGGTAATAATTATCAATTTGAGGTAGAAACTACGCGTAGTGATGCTGGGATTGGTGTTTTTTTAAAGGGAAACGGGAAAGGTGATTTTAATTATGTTCCGAATACACAGACAGGTTTTTATACCGAGGGAGATGTAAGAAATTTAATCCATTTACCTAAGCAGAAAAAAGTAATTATTGCCGTTAACGATGGAAAACATCAATGTTATTCATATTAATTTCTGAATGAAATTTAAATCACTTTAATAATAAAGTTTACGGTAAACATTAGTACAGAGAGATTTTATACCCAGGTAATGTGTGTTTTAGGCATTTTAGAGAGATGTATTTAATCTTTAGCCAAAAGATTATAACTTTTGTAAAATGAAGTCGGTCATTTTTTTAAATAAATGCAACCGAGTGTATCCGCCATAAATACCATGATTTTTGTTGGTGTAAATTTCTTGATCGAACGGTTTGTTGTATCTAACAAATGCCTCACTCATTTGTAAGCTATTTTGTAAATGGACATTGTCATCTGCAGAACCATGAACTAATAATAAAGCACAATTTAGGTTTTGTGCAAGACTAATAGGAGAGTTGTCATTGTACCCATTGAGGTTCTCTTGGGGGGTATGTAAAAATCGTTCTGTGTAAATAGTATCATAAAACCCCCAGTGTGTGACAGGTGCTACAGAAATTGCTGCTTTAAATATAGTATTGTCTTTTAAGACAGCATTCAGTGCAGTAAACCCACCAAAGCTCCAACCCCAGATTCCTAAACGATTTTTATCTACATAATTTTCCTTTCCAAGATATTTCGCGAAAGCAATTTGATCTTCTGCTTCTAATTTTCCTAATTGTAATTGAGTTAGTTTTTTAAAATTGGCTCCTTTACCGCCAGTTCCTCTCCCATCGACACAAGCAATGATGTAACCCTTTTTACTTAATAAATAATGCCAATAATCATTATAAGAATGCCAATTATTTTTGACTTGTTGCGATCCTGGACCAGAATATTGATACAATAAAACAGGGTACTTCTTTGAAGGATCAAAGTCGAAAGGTTTAATTATGTAATAATTCAATTGGTGATTATTTAGACTTACTCGTCCAAATTCTTTTTTAGGTAAATGGTACTTCTTTGCTAATACATTCTTTAGAGTATTATTGTTTTTAAGAGTTTTTATAATCAATCCATTAACAGAAGAAATTAGGTTATAACTTGTTGGAGTATTACTATTAGCGAAGGTGTCAATAAATAAACGGAAGTCTTTAGAAAATGAAGCACTATGGATACCTTTTGACATCGTGATTTGCTTTTTATTTCCATTTAAGTTTACACAGTAAATTTGTTGTTCAATTTCATTTCCTTCGTTACTTTGATAAAAAATTGATTTAGTTTTTGGATCGAAACCATAAACGTTTTGTACTTCAAATTTCCCTTTGGTCAACTGAGTTGTTTGCCCTTTCTTGTTTTGGAAGTAAATGTGGTTGAATCCGTCTTTTTCGGATGTAAAGTAAAAACCTTCGTCTATGAAGTCAAGATGATTGTTAATCTCTACATAAGCCGTATCTCTTTCTTTATATAGGATGTTAGTTTTAGCCTTTTTAACATCATAGGCTAAAATACTTAGATTATTCTGATGACGATTAAGGGTTTGAAAAGTAATAACGTCCTTATTTTGCCATTGTAATCTAGGAATATAGTAAGGTTTTATCTGGAATAATATTTCATCTGTGTGCTCTTCGTCAAGATCATAAACGAAAGCTCTTACGTCACTGTTTTCTTCTCCTGCTTTCGGGTATTTGAAAGTATAGTAATCAGGATAATTGTTGCCAGATAGATAAATAGGCATTTGATATTCACGAACTTTAGATTCATCAAATCTTAAGAAAGCAATTTTTTTACTATCAGGACTCCATTTGTACGCTTCGATCAATTCAAATTCTTCTTCATACACCCAGTCCGAAAGTCCATTAATGACGTTGTTTTTATGGCCATCATGAGTTAGCTGTATTACCGTACCAGATGTTAAGTTTTTGATATAAATATTATTGTCTTTTACAAAAGCAATTTTAGTTGCGTCCGGAGAAAAACTAGGGTTAATAATCCATTCATCTGCTACTACGGTTGTTGTTTTATTTTCGAAGTTATAAACGATATACTTACCTTTTGTAGAATATCGATAAATAGATTCAATAGTAGTTCCTATTAATATTGAATTTTGATCTTTAGAAAATGTATATTTCCGAATGGGTAGATTTCTAATAAGGCTATCCGATAGCAATATTCTAGTGTCACCTGTTTTGTAGTTTTCTGCAATTATTTTGGTTGAATTTTTATCGTATTCCAGGTATGTAAATTCTACGCCATTTTTTAAATGTTGAATTTCCTTCAAGGATTGCGGTCTAAAAGCTCCAGTCCATATCTTTTCAAGAGTCAATTTCTCTTGAGAAAAAAGAAGAAAAGAAGAAAGAGTTAAAATAGCGGTATTAAAAAATCGAAATATGCTCATGAAAATAAATGTAGTTATAATAGTCTAGGTATTAAAAACATTTATTAAGCTAGAGAACGAAAACGTCTTATTGTGAATTTATACAGTCGATTTTTTGCTATTGTAATTATGGGTTGTTTTTTTAGTGTACTCAAGAAGAATCAAAATATGCACTTTAGTGCATTCCATTTTTAGTTTATGAAGCATTATTTTTGGGGTTCATATCAAAAACACAAAAGAGAAATACTATTGTTGTGTTTTGCTATCCAAAATCTGAATTTTAAAATCCCCGCACTTTTAATTTAACCTAGAGGTAATTTAAAAGTGAGAGGATTTTAACTACTAAAGCTATTGTGTTTATCTATAGCTATAAGCTTTATATACTTCTAATACATTGAAATCATAAAAAGTGGCATAAATATTTAGAATTAATTTTCGCTTTTTCAAGGCGTAAAATTAAAGCATAGCAGTAGCTACGGTTTCATTTTAAAACGAAGAAAAAGTAGAAAAGTAAACTTAATATATGTTGCATTTTATGGTTTAAATCGTATAAAATATCTAATTGTAATTTTTATAGAAGCCTTTTTAAGGTTAGTGAACGTGTAATTCACAGAGATTAAACAACTCTGTTTAAAGAATTACTTTTACCGCAGCCTTTTTATTTCCCTTAGATATTTGTACAATGTATATTCCATTAGCTAAGTTGGTGGCATCTACTTGTTGACCACTAATAGCGTATACAGCATCTAAATTTGCTCCGGATACAGAAATAGTGCCATTTTCGGCATTAACGACAGCATTAGGAATGTTGTTTATAATTTCGCTTAACCCTAAAGAAGAAGGTCCTTCTAAGTCATGTAGTACATATAATGCATGCTTACCAGCTCCACCTTCTATCGAGGCTGGTGGTGATACAAAAGAATCAGGTAATGCAGCAGTTCCAGCCGGTCCAGCCTGTGCAAATCTTAAAGTGATAACATATTGCGTATCATCAAGAACAGCCCCTATAAGAGGAATATTATTTACAGTAAATGTTCGATCTATATTACTTGAATTGGTAGTATTAGCAACATCAGTAAAAGTGAAGTTAGCTGATCCACCACTTGCAGTAGCATGATTTAGAGGGTAACTGTCATCAGCAATAGAACTAGGTGTATTATATGATTGGTTTGTTTTGGGTTGAATACGAATATTAAATGCATTTGGTGCACCACCACCAACTTTTGTTGGAGGAATGTTTTCTAGAGTAAATGAAATTGTTCCACCAGAAAGTGTACCATCGGTTGCTACTTTTAATGTGCCAGGATCTGTAAAAGATAGATCGACTTGCCCAAAAGTCAAAGCTGAAGCAAATAATGCTAAGGCTAAAGCTGTTTTTTTTAATAGTTTGTGAGTCATAATTTTTTGATTTAATATGATTTAGTAACGAAATGTACTTATTTTTCAAATTAATGTGATATTTTATTTAAAATAATTTCAAATTTTCTTGTTTTTTCGAATATTTCATTAGATCACGTGTCCTGTGGTCGTTTAGTCTTGGAATTAAAGATTTTAAGGCAAATACATATTTTTAATCACTAGTATCTGAAAGCTTTAAGTTTTAGAAATGATAATTAATATTAAATATTTTATTTAGAGTGTCTTGTGAATTTTTGAAGCTAAAAATTTTAGAAAATATATTTTCTAAGATGGATTGAAAAAGTCTTAGACGAAAACATCTAATGTATTGATAT
>CALFUO010000042.1 GCA_937929895.1 uncultured Aquimarina sp. | reverse complement strand
ATCAATAGAACACCGCCTAAAACACAAGCAGCTTTATTAGAAGCAATGCAAGAGAAATCTGTTACGGTAGCAGGTACAAATTATAAGTTATCTAAACCTTATTTTGTATTAGCGACTCAAAACCCAATAGAGCAAGAAGGTACTTACCCTTTACCAGAAGCGCAGTTGGATCGTTTTATGTTTTCGATACAATTAGATTACCCAACTTTTGCAGAAGAAGTTGAAGTAGTCAAAAGTACAACAGGACATACTCAAGCAAATATCAGTGCACTCTTTACAGCGCAAGAAATCCAAGATTTTCAAGCTTTAGTAAGAAGAGTACCTGTGGTAGACAACGTTATTGAATATGCTGTAACTTTAGTTAGTAAAACGAGACCTAACGGTGATATGGCTTCTGATCTGGTAAAGAAATATGTAGATTGGGGTGCAGGCCCTAGGGCATCACAGAATTTAATTTTAGCAGCTAAGACTCATGCATTATTAAACGGTAAGCATTCTCCAGATATAGAAAATGTACAAGCTGTTGCAATAGGTATACTTCGTCATCGTGTACTAAAAAATTATAAGGCAGAGGCAGAAGGAATCACTATAGAATCATTGATAGAAAGTTTATTTTAACCCCAAATTAACCGATAAAGTTTATTGTTATGAAGTTGATATTAAAATTAGGAGTAGTGTTTTTAATGTTATTAGGAAGCACTCAAGTTGTAGCACAAGAAACTAGCGCTAAAGATGTAGACGTTCACAAAACGACGACTAAAACCCACAAGGATGTATCTTTAGAACCTAAAGTACAATTAGAGATTTCAAACGAAAATAAGAAATGTAAAAAAGACTGTAAAAAGTCTTGTTGTGCAGCTAAGAAGACAGAGAAAAAAGTTTGTGATAAAAAAGCAGATAAAAAGAAGTGTTGTAAAGGCAAAAAGAAAGAATGTAAGGCTAAAAAGAAAGCCTAAAAGAACCTTTCAATTATAAGAGTTTAATCCTTAGTTCTGTAGAGCTAAGGATTTTGTTTTTTAAGACGGATAATAAAACCGTAAATTTGCACACTTCAATAAATGGAAAGATCATGAGAACGAAAACCATCAAGAAAAATAAGATTAATGTAGTAACACTAGGATGTTCTAAGAATGTTTATGATTCTGAGGTCTTGATGGGGCAATTGAAAGCCAATGGTAAAGAGGTAGTCCATGAAGAAGAAGGAAACATTGCTGTGATCAATACTTGTGGTTTTATTGCTAATGCTAAAGAAGAATCGGTAAATACGATATTAGAATTTGTTCAGAAAAAAGAAGAAGGTTTAGTAGATAAAGTTTTTGTTACCGGTTGCTTGTCAGAGCGTTATAAACCCGATTTAGAGAAAGAAATACCGAATGTAGATCAGTACTTTGGTACGACAGAGCTGCCACAACTATTAAAGGTGTTAGAAGCAGATTATAAGCACGAACTTATAGGAGAGCGTTTGACTACGACACCAAAGAACTATGCTTATTTAAAGATAGCAGAGGGTTGCGATCGGCCTTGTTCTTTTTGTGCGATTCCTTTGATGAGAGGAAAACACAAGTCTACTCCGATTGAGGATTTAGTTATTGAAGCAGAAAAACTTGCAATTGAAGGCGTTAAGGAGTTAGTTCTTATTGCTCAGGATTTGACTTTTTATGGTCTAGACCTGTACAGGGAGCGTCGATTAGGAGATTTATTGAAGGAATTAGTAAAAGTTGAAGGTATCGAATGGATTCGTTTGCATTACGCATTTCCTACAGGTTTCCCAATGGATGTATTAGAAGTAATGAAGAATGAACCTAAGGTTTGTAATTATATTGATATTCCTTTACAGCATATTGCAGATCCAATCTTAAAATCTATGCGTAGAGGTACCACAAAAGCAAAGACAACACAATTATTACAAGATTTTAGAGCTGCGGTTCCGGAAATGACAATTAGAACTACTTTAATTGTAGGATATCCTGGGGAAACGCAAGAAGATTTCGAAACATTACGAGAGTGGGTTAGAGAAATGCGTTTCGAGCGTTTGGGGTGCTTTACTTATAGTCATGAAGAAAATACACATGCGTACAGTTTAGAGGATAATGTCCCAGAAGATGTTAAAATGGCTCGTGTCAATGAAATCATGGATATTCAATCTCAAATATCTTGGGAGCTAAATCAACAAAAAATAGGAAATACATATAAATGCGTGATTGATCGTAAAGAAGGAGATTATTTTATTGGTCGAACAGAATTCGATTCACCAGATGTCGATAATGAAGTTTTAATAGATGCTAATAAGTTTTATTTGAAAACAGGAGATTTTGTAAATGTTAAAATCTCAGAAGCAGAAGATTTTGACTTATATGGAGAGCCTGTTTAGTCATTACTATCTTATCAATTATAATAAAAAGCAGTGATGTTCTTATCATGGCTTTTTACTTAAAATTTAATGATAGTTAAATAGAAGTCTTACCTTACTTGAAAAAAACAATACTTTTTTAGGGTAATATGCTGTTTTGTAGGTGTTTGAGTAAGGGTGTTTGTTGTCGTGTAATTGTTTTTTAGTATATTGCGTAGGATGTAGAAAAATAAAACGGAAAGCCAAAGGCTTTCCGTTCTCTCAACACAAATCATTTTAATTTAGGGGCTTAATCTAAAATCAAAACGTTAACTCTAACTTAAAATCAATCAACTATTGTTTATTGGTTAACAATAATATGTCAACAAAGATAGAGCGTATTAGACTCTAAACCAAAAAAATTGCTTTTTATCTTAAAAATTTAACACTTAAACGTTTTTTTGTTAGCATTGTATTTTAAGTCATCAAGTATTTATATATAGACTTGATAATACCAGTTCCTATTTGAATTTACCTTAAAAGAAAAAGCGTTTTTAATTCGGTAAATTCAAATAGGGACTGGTTTAAGGGGGAATTATGGGATCGTAATACTTTACAATTGCTTCATTTCAATATCACTCTTTGAATTTCGATAGAAATTGTAGAGAAGTCTCTTCATTAAAGCATGGAATTCAATACTTTTTATTTAACAGATTCCTGTCATTTACAGGAATGACGCTAATAATTTATATCCATGACTTTTCCTAGTGGATCCTTGTTTAGTATCAAAAGTATTACGCACAAAACATTAAAATGTTTTGTATAGAGAACTAAAATGAATTAGGTTAAAGTTTACTATTGCAGAGGTCTAATAAGACGTATTAGGCGAATGTTAACTAATAAAAATCAATGGAAACAGTGGAATTTTATTGATTTTTAATTTTGAGAGAAGTTAATATAAGGCTAAATGAATCGATTACACAACAAAATAACCTAAAATAAAGTCTTATTTTTGTAGCCTCAATTTTAGAAAGTACTAAAAACGAATGACGCAGGCAACACCAAAAACTCTAGAATTATATCCTTATCAAAAGGAAGATATTAACAAAATTTTTAAAAGAATAAATAACAAGCCAGAGGGTTATAACTTTTGTTATCAGTTACCTACAGGAGGGGGGAAGACCGTAGTATTTTCAGAAATCGTTAGACGTTACATCGAAGAACATAAGAAGAAAGTACTTGTACTTACTCATCGTATCGAGTTGTGCAATCAAACTTCTAGAATGTTAGAAGGATTTGGTGTAAATAGTATGGTAATCAATAGTAAAGTAAAAGAAATACCGAACGAAGAAGACTACAAGTGTTTCGTAGCCATGGTTGAAACTTTAAACAACCGCCTTAACGAAGAAAAGGTAGAGTTTACCAACCTTGGTTTAGTGATTATTGATGAAGCCCATTACAATTCTTTTAGAAAATTATTTAAACATTTTGAAAATTGTTTTATTCTTGGAGTTACCGCAACACCATTGAGTTCTAATATCAAAATGCCGATGAAAGATAGTTATCGTGAATTAATTTGCGGACAGCCTATTTCGAATCTAATAGAAATGGGGTTCTTAGCAAATGCAATCACGTATAGTTTTGATGTAGGATTAAGCACATTGAAAGTAGGGATTAATGGGGACTATACTGTAAAATCTTCAGAAGAGTTATACTCTAATGCTTTTATGCAAGAGAAGCTATTGTTTGCTTACGAGCAAAAAGCTAAAGGTAAGAAAACACTGATTTTTAATAATGGTATCAATACCTCACTTAATGTATACGAGACTTTTAGGGCGGCTGGCCTACCTGTACGACATTTAGATAACACAAATAGTAGGCAAGAACGTCAGGCTATTTTACAATGGTTTAAAGAGACACCTGACGCAATTTTATCTTCGGTAGGTATCTTGACTACTGGTTTCGATGAACCTACTATCGAAGTAATTATTTTGAATAGAGCGACAAAGTCATTAACATTATACTTCCAGATGATTGGTCGCGGATCTCGATCTTTACCCAACAAAAAGTATTTTAATGTAATTGACCTAGGTAACAACGCAGCACGCTTAGGGTTATGGAACTCAGATGTAGATTGGCAACGTATCTTTAGGTCGCCGGATTATTATTTAGAGAACCTAGTAAGCGACGAAGAAATTGAGCGTCAGTTTAAGTATGTAATGCCACCAGAAGTTAGAGAAAAATTCAAAAATTCTGAGACTATTACGTATGATGTCAAAAAGGAATATGATGACATTGTAAACAACGGAGAAAAGTCCAAACTTTTATTAGAACGCTCGATAGAACAACATGCACAAATGTGTGTAGAAAATAGTGAAGACGTTTTTGACGCTCGTATTCTATCTAAATTATTGGTTGAAGATGTAGAATATAGGATTCGTATGTATTCTTATTGTATTAGTAATAGTACAAAAAATTACCGTTCTTGGCTAGAAGAAGAATATATGCGTAAGCTACGTCAACGTATTAATGCATTAATGGATTAATAAATTCTTAGATTTAAAATTTTAAGCAACTTTCATGAAACTTTGGAGTAAGGGATTACCGACTGATAAAAAAATAGACATTTTCACTGTAGGAAATGACCGAGTATTAGATTTAGTAATAGCTAAATACGACGTACAAGCTACTTTAGCACATGGGAAAATGTTGTATAAAGTGGGTTTGTTGTCAGATCAGGATATAAAAGGTATCGAATCTGGTCTTTTAGAATTAGCTAAAGAAATAGAAGAAGGAACTTTTACAATAGGAGAAGAGTTTGAAGATGTTCATTCTAAAATTGAGTTCGAGTTAACAAAACGTATCGGAGACGCAGGAAAAAGAATCCATACAGCACGCTCTAGAAATGATCAAGTTCTTACAGCAGTGCATCTTTATTTAAAGGATGAGTTATCTCAAATAAAATCTAGTACCAAAGAATTATGCGAGGTGCTTTTAGAAGCGGCGGATACTTACAAAAAGTATTTATTACCGGGTTATACACACCTTCAGATAGCAATGCCGAGTTCTTTTGGTTTGTGGTTTTCTGCTTATGCGGAAAGTTTGATAGACGATTTATATTTTGTAGAAGCCGCATCGAAAGTAGTAGATCAAAATCCTTTAGGAAGTGCTGCTGGTTACGGGAGTTCATTCCCTATAGATCGTGAATATACTACAGAGCAATTAGGTTTTGAAACCTTAAAATACAATGTGGTAGCAGCTCAGATGAGTAGAGGGAAGTCGGAAAAATCTACTGCTTTTGCTATGAGTACCATTGCAGCCACACTTTCGAAACTAGCTATGGATGTATGTTTATACATGAGTCAGAATTTTGGATTTATGAGTATTCCTTCTGAATTCACAACTGGTTCTAGTATAATGCCGCATAAAAAGAATCCAGATGTATTCGAGCTAATTAGAGGGAAATGTAATCGTATTCAATCCTTACCGTATGAATTATCATTATTGACAAATAATTTACCTAGTGGGTATCACAGAGACCTTCAGTTATTGAAGGAAGGTATAGTACCTGCAATTCAAGATTTAAAGGCGTGTTTAGAATTAGCTATATATGCATTGAAAAATGTTGAAGTAAACACAGGAATTCTGGAAGATGATAAATACGATTATTTATTCAGTGTAGATACTTTAAATGGTTTGGTTCAAGAAGGAATGACTTTTAGAGATGCATATGTAAAAATAGGTTTAGATATCGAAGCAGGAAATTATAAACCTGTAAAGAATGTAAAACATACCCATGCCGGAAGTATTAATAACTTGTGTTTGGATAAAATAAAGGAGAAGCTTGCGAAAGCTTAACAAAACAAGTTATATCTTAAAATAGAAAGGGAACTACGGAATAACATAGCTCCCTTTCCATGTATTATCAGTTAATACAAATTTTGCTCTACAATGGCTTGGACGTCCAATTTGTAGATAATCAATCTCTGTAAAATGAAAATGCAGTTTACAAAAGAAATTTTGATCTTGAAAAAATTGAATGTCTTCTTCATGCAACATATTACTTCCAGGTGTTTTTCTAGCGGTGTAATCTTCTTTTGCTTTTTCAGATAAACCATTCCAAATAGAATGATCATTTTCTAGATCAATAGTTATTTTACCTTTCAGCTGGATTTGTGTCATACGCTTGTAATCCCAAAAAAGTAAAGAAGCCTTAGAGTTTTCTTGTATCTGTTTTACTTTGGGAGTACGACTATCTGTATAAATGGTAATGGTATTATTTTCGATTTTTCTAAAAACAACCATGCGCTGAAACACTTCATTGTTTGCAGAAGTTGCCAAGGTCACATATCGAAACGGATGTTTTGGTGTAGATTTTCCTTCCTTTAGGTATTCTAATATTTGTTCTAGTAAAGTTTCTATAGGCATGTATTATATTGAATAAGCTTGAATGTAGATTTGTAATTGATTCGAAAATTACATTTGATTATTAGTTACGATGTTAGATTCTTCATCGTTATTCCCTTTATAGATAAAGATCATATTATGATAAAAATGAATGGAAATAATTTTCTTATCAAAATAGCTTTGTTGATACCCATGTATTAGAAACTCTTTATTATTCAAAGAATCAGTAAGATTTTTAAAATAATTCATCATAGTGTTGGGGTTCTGTAAATCAGAACTATCTCCTCCGTAACCTTCCCAATAAGATGTTTGTGTATCTTCTATAACATAAATTCCTCCATCATTTAATTTAGGAAATAAAATATTGAATGTAGTGATTACATGTTCATTTATATGACTTCCATCATCAATTATAAGGTCAAAATTCCTTGTTTTTTGGAGAATAGCATTTAAAAAAGGTTCATCTACTTGACTTCCTTTAAATATTTTAATTCTACTTTCGTTTAGTGGAGACTTATTCTCTATATCAAGACTAAATATTTTACCCAAAGGAAAGTACCTTTTCCACATTCTTAAAGAGTTTCCACCTGCATATGGATCCTTGTAACCCCCCACACCAATCTCTAATAATTTTATTCGCTTGAATTTATATTTTCTAAAATGGTGTTTGTAGTGTTGTGTGTAAAAATGTTCCCCAAATTTATCAGTTCCGTAAATTTTACCTAATTTATCCAAGTTATATCCCGAACCAATGGAGAGAATATCATTAGTAATATTTCTTAGTTTAAGTCTTTGTGATCTTGGTAACTTTTTTTTTAAATAACTTTTTAGCATATTAGTTTTAATGTGAATCTATACATAACTGAATCTTTGGTATTCTGAAATCAGGTTGATTCCTTCATTTCTTTGTTTCAAAAAGAGTTGAAACTAGCAATCTAATAGATTTAATTGTTTTTTTTAAATAATGTGTCAAATTCTGAGTAACACAATTGAAAAAAATATAGGTATATTAAAGTAAAGCTATTATTTCAAAGCAGTAACTTGAATTTCAATCTTCATTTTAGAGTCAGCTAATCCTGCAGACATCATCGTTGCAGCAGGTCTAATTTCTCCAAGATACTTTCGTAATATAGGCCAGCATTTTTTAAAGTCAGAAGCCTCGGGTAAAATATAAGTTATTCGAACAATATCTTCCAGGTTAGAATTAGCATCTTTTAAGGCTGCTTTAATATTAAGTAAGCATTGTTCTGTTTGCTCGATCACATCATCAGATATTGTCATATTATCATAATTATACCCTGTGGTACCAGATACAAATATCCAATTACCATCGACAATAGCACGAGAGTAGCCAATTTCGGCTTCAAATGTTGACCCTGAAGATATTTTTTTTCTCATGACATATATTTTATTTCATTAAAAGTAATATTTAAAGAATATACTCAACTAGAGGTATATGTGATTTATCTAAAAATCATTGTTGTCCGATTTAAATTGATTAGGTATAAAAGTTAATATTGTAACTCACTTTACTCTAATTAATTCTAGGCAAAGGTTTTTCATTTCATACAATTTGTTAAAAAAATACTGAGTAAAAACTTCAACCTCATTTTACAGCAATTCTAGAATTGGTATTTTTGCGCATGCAAAATAATGTCCTTATACTAGATTTTGGATCGCAATACACGCAGCTGATAGCGCGAAGAGTGCGAGAATTGAATATTTATTGTGAGATCCATCCTTTTAATAAAGTACCGGATTTAAATAACTTTAAAGCGGTAATCCTTTCGGGATCTCCGTCTTCTGTACGTGCCGAGAACCCTCCACATATAGATTTAGCAGAAATTCGTGGTAAAAAACCATTACTTGGTGTTTGTTATGGAGCACAATACTTGGCTCATTTTAACGAAGGTAAAGTAGCACCATCGAATATCCGAGAGTACGGTCGTGCAAATTTATCTTTTGTAAAATCAGAAGAAACTTTCTTTGAAAACATTGAAGTCGGTTCACAAGTGTGGATGAGTCATAGTGATACCATTAAAAAACTTCCTGCAAATGGAGTTTGTTTGGCAAGTACTCATGATGTAGAAAACGCTGCTTATAAGATAGAAGGAGAAGCTACTTATGCTATACAATTCCATCCAGAGGTATATCACTCTACAGATGGAAAGCAATTATTAGAAAACTTTTTAGTGAAGATTGCGGATGTAGCACAGGAGTGGACACCTAATTCTTTCGTAGAAACTACGGTTGCCGAATTAAAAGAAAAGATCGGAGAAGAAAAAGTAATCTTAGGATTAAGTGGAGGTGTAGATTCTACCGTAGCGGCTGTTTTACTACACAAAGCAATAGGTAAAAACTTATACTGTATATTCGTTAATAACGGTCTTTTACGTAAAAATGAATTTTCTGGAGTATTAGAACAATACAAAGGGATGGGCTTAAACGTAAAAGGTGTCGATGCTTCTGACCGTTTCTTAGGAGAATTGGCGGGAGAAAGTGACCCAGAACGTAAACGTAAGATTATTGGTAAGGTCTTTGTAGATGTTTTCGATGACGAATCGAAATTAGTTGAAGGAGCAAAATGGTTAGCACAAGGGACAATCTACCCAGATGTGATTGAATCCGTTTCTGCTACAGGCGGACCTTCTGCTACGATTAAGTCTCATCATAATGTTGGTGGTTTACCAGACTACATGAAATTAAAAGTAGTAGAGCCTTTAAGAGCTTTATTTAAAGATGAAGTACGTAGAGTAGGAGCTTCTATGGGAATCGATAAAGAATTATTGGGAAGACACCCATTCCCAGGTCCTGGTTTAGCAATTCGTATTTTAGGAGATATTACAGCAGAAAAAGTTTCTATTTTACAAGAAGTAGATGCTATATTTATAAAAGGTTTACGAGATGCAGGCTTATATGATAAAGTATGGCAAGCAGGCGCTATTTTATTACCAGTGAATAGTGTTGGTGTAATGGGAGACGAGCGTACATATGAAAAATGTGTAGCTTTACGCGCGGTAGAAAGTACCGATGGTATGACTGCTGATTGGGTAAATTTACCTTACGAATTTTTACAAAAAACGTCTAACGCTATAATAAATAAAGTAAAAGGCGTTAATAGAGTAGTATACGATATTAGTTCGAAACCACCTGCAACTATCGAGTGGGAATAAACAATATATATGATTAGAACTTCTGTATTATTAATTGTAGCACTAGCCTTTTTTCAAACAGTTAGTGCTCAATTTAATTTTAGAAAGCACAAAGTGCGAATTGGTGAAGATGTATATTCTATAGCCAAAGAATATAGTACTACCAAGGAAGCAATTTTTAATTTAAATCCATCTGCTGCGAATGGAATTTATCCAGATATGTATTTGGTAATTCCACATTCATTGGAAGCGCCTAGCATTCCCCCAGAAGGATATATTTTTAAAAAACATAAAACTAAAAAGAAGCAAACTTTATATAGTATTGCTCAGAAATACAAAGTTCAAATTGCAGATATCAAGAGATTTAATAAGTTTTTAGATAATGAGCCACTGCGAAAAGGGGATATTCTTAAGATTCCAACACCGAGAGCTTCTTATATTCCAGTACTAAGAACTTTAGGAGGAAAGAAAGATCAACCAGAAACGCAAATTTATACTGTAGAGCCTAAAGAGACTAGGTATGGTATCGCTCGTAAATTCGGAATTACTATTCCAGAATTAGAGAATATGAATCCTAATTTAGGAGAAGATTTTCCTGTGGGGATGAAAATATTGGTACCCAAAGAAGTTAAAAACGCAGCTCCTGTACCTCAAGATACTTTTGAATTGTACCGAGTACCTGCCAAACAGACTTTGTACAGTTTAAGTAAAACGTATGGGATTACTCAAGATTCTATTTTTAAGTTAAACCCTGCTATAGAGAATGGACTAAAAGTAGGAATGATACTAAAACTTCCACGAATAGAAGGTGTTGATACCCAAATAGGACAAGAAACAGGAGTAATTAATTTAGAGACTTTGGTTAGTTCGGGTAACAAATCTTCGATAGCTATTGTACTGCCTTTTTGTGCCAATAAGTTTAACGTGGATAATGATAATGATTTAAAATCACAGTTATCTAAGAATAGAGTTACACAAATTGCAGCAGATTTATATTCAGGATCGAAGTTAGCGATTCAAAAAGCAGCGAATTTAGGTATAGAAACGGATGTTATAGTTTTAGATTCAGAAAAGAGTAGTGCTACAATAGATGGATTAATTTCAAAATATAATTTAAAATCTAAAGATGCTATTATCGGGCCTTTATTTCCGAAGAATGCAGAAAAGATGGCACAATCTTTAGATAATGTCCCTGTATTTTCACCTTTTAATAAGGAGTTAAAAATTCAACAGAACTTATACCATACTTTACCATCTAAGAAGACACTTCAAGAAAAAATAATAGCCTTTGTAAAGGCAGATACATTACCTAAAAATATTTTAATTATTGCTGATTCAGAACATCAGGATAGCAAAACGAAACTGTTAGCAGCATTTCCAGAAGCTAAAGTTGTTGATCCAGCTATTACTAAAGAGAATGATAGTTTTATCAAAGTAGATGATTTAGTAGAAGTAATGGGTGAAGAAGAATCAGAATTGCCTTACTGGGTATTTTTAGAATCTTCGGATGTTGTTTTATTAAGTAATGCTATTTCGTTATTGAATGCTCGAGTACAAACACACAAAGTAACTTTATTTACTTCGAATAAGAATAAAGCCTTTGATAGTGAGGCGATTCCTAATATTCAATTGTCAAACTTACATTTTCATTATCCATTTGCTAGTAAACTAGTAGAAGGTGGAGAAGATGCATTTTATGTTAAGTATCAGTCTACTTTTGGTGTAGAGCCAAGTCAACACGCGGCACGTGCATACGATATTACTTTAGATGTGTTATTGCGTTTAGCTTATACTAAAGACAAAAATTCTTTATCTCTTTCAGGAAATACTACGGAATATTTAGAGAATAAATTCAACTATGAATTACAAGGAGGTAGTATTCAAAATAAAGCTTCTTATATTATTAAGTATGGAGACGGTTTAACTTTTGAAGTACTGAACTAATGAAATTATTGATTGTATTTATTAGTGTCATTTGCTTTTATGTTGTTGGAATTGGACAATCTACAAAACAAGGATGGAATGAATATGGGGCACATCCAGTACTAAAATGGAAAGATTTTAAAGGTGTAAATCCGAATAAATCTTCGTATACAGCTGCAGAGGTGAATACTAGCCTAGAGTTTCAGTGGGCCTATGAAATAGAAGGTACTAACATAGAGTTTTTATACAAGGTTTTCGCGATGCAAAATCCAAAGGCTTCTTGGGTAGAGATTACACAGAAAACGAATAGAGTTTTAGCCCACGAGCAATTGCATTTTGATATTACAGAGTTGCATGCCCGAATGTTTCGAAAATGGCTATCTGAATTTGAATATTTGACGACAAGAAATTTAAGAAGGCGGTTGAATACAAAATACACAAACGTAAAGATTGCATGGAAAGAAATGCAACAGGCATACGATAGAGATACTAACCATGGGATAAGTGCTGTAGAGCAAGCTAAGTGGGAGAAAAAAATAAATGATTTGATGTCAAAGTATATCGAATTTAAATCTTAATATTATCATCGATCAAAAAGAATTCTTGCTAGAATTAGCGAAAACCAAAATGCCTTTTGGAAAATATAAGGATTGTTACCTCGTAGATATTCCAGAATTTTACTACGTTTGGTTCAAATCCAAAGGGTTCCCTAAAGGTAAATTAGGCATCCAAATGCAAAGTATGTACGAAATCAAGCTAAACGGTTTAGAAGATTTAGTACGTCCTTTAAAAAAGTAACCTATTTCGGAATGTATCTGGAGATGGTTAATATATAATTTCTATAAGGCAAACTTAGGGTATTATACCCCTTTGGCGGTGTCAAAAGCAGTTACATTACAATATGTCAAAAGAATATGTCATCCTCGTAGATGAACAAGACCATCAGGTAGGAACGATGGAAAAAATAGAAGCACACGAGAAAGCTTTGCTTCATCGAGCGTTTTCCGTTTTTGTTTTTAATAGTAAAGGAGAATTGATGCTGCAGCAAAGAGCTTTAGAAAAATATCATTCGCCAGGATTATGGACAAATACTTGCTGTAGCCACCAAAGAGAGGGCGAAACTACCCTAGAAGCTGCACATAGACGCTTGCAAGAAGAAATGGGATTTGATACCGAACTGGAAGAAAAGTTTGCTTTTATTTACAAAGCTCCTTTTGATAATGGACTGACAGAACATGAATACGATCACGTATTGGTAGGTAGCTATGACCAAGAACCAATCTTAAACCCTAAAGAAGCAGCTAGTTGGAAGTGGATAGCTCTAGGTGATGTTAAAAAAGACATTGATATAAATCCGGATAACTATACCCCTTGGTTTAAAATCATATTCCAGAAATACTACGAATTTATAGATTAAACACCATTTAGATGCTTAGGTATTTATTATCTCGAAGTAGTAACAAACCATTTATATGATAAGGTGTCTACAATCATTTAAACCATAAAATGCAACATATATTAAGTTTACTTTTTCTTCGTTTCAAAATGAAACCGTAGCTATTGTTATGCTTTAATTTTACGCCTTGAAAAAGCGAAAATTAATTCTAAATATTTATGCCGCATTTTATGGTTTGAATCGTATAATTCGAAAATGTAGTATAAAATTCATGCTATTTATGATGAATAAATAATAGTATTACTTATCATATACTACTCGATCAACCACTTAGTAATCTTCTTTTTCCAATTAGTGTATGGTGTATATTTCAAAGACAGTTCTAATCCAAAAGATTTATGTAAAATTCCTTTAGTATTCGAAAAGTTATAAAAACCTGTTTTACCATGGTATTTTCCGATACCACTATACCCAACCCCTCCAAATGGAAGTTTAGGATTAGAAATGTGCATCACACTATCGTTAATAGCCCCCCCTCCAAAAGATATTTTTTTAATAATATCTTGTATCTCAGATTGCTGCTTAGAGTATACATAACAGGATAAAGGTTTAGACAATTCTAATACTTGGTCAATTGCCGAATTGAGATCCTCATATGAAATCACAGGAAGTACAGGCCCGAATATTTCATCTTTCATCACAGGATCATCAAAAGTAACTTGATGCATCACCGTTGGAGATAGTATTCTTTTCTCAGTATTTTGAACATTTCCGAAATACACTTTTTCTTCTTGAATATAGCCCCTAACTCTATCAAAATTCTTTTGATTTATGATTTGACAATAGTTTCCTGACAAAGATCCATCGGTTGGATAGTGGGCTTCGATTTCTTGTTTGATAGCTTCTAGAAGTGCAGTTTCAACCGACTTTTCAACTAAAATATAATCAGGAGCAATGCAAGTTTGACCTGCGTTTAGAAATTTAGCCCAAACCAATCTTTTTGCTGTCATTTGAATATTGGCACTTTTAGAAACAAAAGCTGGACTTTTTCCTCCTAATTCTAGCGTGACAGGAGTTAAGTTTTTAGCTGCAGCTTGATAGACGATTTTTCCGACAAAAGTACTGCCTGTAAAAAAGATTTTGTCGAAGGGTAAATCAAGTAATTCGGTAGTTTCAGGAATTCCACCTTCTATAACATGCAAAAATCCTTTATCGAAGTTATTATTAATTAACTTTGTTAAAATATCAGAAACATTCGAAGGGATTTCAGATGGTTTCAATATAACTGTGTTTCCTGCGGCAATAGCATCTACGACAGGACAAAGGGTTAAATTATATGGGTAATTCCAAGCACCAATTATTAGGGTATTTCCCAAAGGTTCGTAGACTATATAGCTTCTAGCAGGGAAATTTACCAAGTTGGTGGTAACTCGTTTTGGCTTAGCCCAACGGCGTAATTTCTTTAAAAAAGTATTGATTTCATGATATACATGAGCCAATTCTGTGATATAAGTCTCATGTGCAGATTTTCCAAAATCTTTATAGATGGCTTCAAATAAAATAGTTTCATTGTTTTTTAGTAATTGTTTCAGTTTTTGTAACTGTTGAATTCTGAAATCAATATCTTTTGTTGTATGTGTTCTAAAAAAATCTTTTTGGGTTTGGTGTATATCCTGGATATTCATCAGGGCAAACGCTTTTAAAAAATTTCGAAATAGCATATAAATAATTACTTTTATGCTACAATGGTAGGTGGTCTGCCATATAAAAAAAATGACCTATCAAGGCCCAAGAAAAACAGCAAAATCCCTATTCAC
>CALFUO010000041.1 GCA_937929895.1 uncultured Aquimarina sp. | reverse complement strand
ATATTGTCAAGAAAATGGCACTAGGAATGCTGGCTAACGAAGAAACATTTAGGAAAAGTAAAACTAAAAAAATGAAAAAAGCACTGATTGATGATAACTACAGAGAATTACTCCTGAAAATTTAAAAGCGTTTGCCCTGGTGAAGAAGCTTATTCTTTAACCATTTTATTAGAACAATACCTAAGTAGCCAAAAAATTGATTTAGAATATAAAGTTTTTGCAACAGATTTAGACGAAAACGCAATTGAAATTGCTACAAAGGGAATTTATAATGAAAATATTGAATCGGAAGTTTCACAAGAAATTTTGGGTAAATACTTCACTAAAAAGGAAAACAAATATCAAATTCATCCGAGCATTAGAAAAAATATAATATTCTCAAAACACGATATTCTAAAAAACCCTCCTTTCAATAAAATGGATTTAGTTTCTTGTAGAAACATGCTCATTTATATGGAGAATAACATTCAAACCAAGGTACTTTCTAACCTTCATTACGCATTAAACTTAAATGGTTTTTTATTTCTCGGAAGCTCTGAAAATATAAGTATACTAGACAAAAATTTTGAAGAAGTAAGCAGTAAATGGAAAATATATAAAAACATACAGACGGAACCTATCTTAAACGTAAACAGAGGTAATACTTGGCGAGTAGAAAAAGATGGAGCAATTAGATTTCCGTCTGTCAGATCCAGAAGTTCATTAGAAGATAAAGTTGCTAAATCCATTAATAAATTACTAATGGATAGTATGGGAGCTGTTAGTGTTTGCGTAGATGATAACTTTGAAATTATACATGCCTCTGGTAAACTAAAAAAATATATTCAGTACCCTGAAGAAGGATACTCCAATAACTTGATAAAAATGTTACCTGATGAATTGAATATTCCTATATCTACGGGTATCAGGAAAATATCAATGACTCAAGAAGGAAGTATAGAGAAAGAAATCAAATTGGTTTCCGAAGATAAATTAAAACAACTTAGACTTATAATATCATCTTTCAATATTGTTTCATTAAATAGTCGTTCGTTCTTGATAACAATAATTGAAGAATCAGAACGCCAAGTAACTGAAGAAGATAGACAAATCATATCTCCGGTCGCGATCACAAATAGAGATCAAATGCTAGAACTAAAAGAAGCATTAAATGAAACTAGAGAAAACCTACAAGCTACTATTGAAGAGTTAGAGACATCTAACGAAGAGATGCAAGCTACCAACGAAGAACTTCTAGCCTCCAACGAAGAATTACAAAGCACAAACGAAGAGCTACAATCATTAAACGAAGAGCTACATACTGTA
Organism: uncultured Aquimarina sp.; assembly: GCA_937929895.1. GTDB lineage: Bacteria > Bacteroidota > Bacteroidia > Flavobacteriales > Flavobacteriaceae > Aquimarina. Next base: position 30,416 of record CALFUO010000041.1, on the reverse strand, counting down.
AATGCTGAACTTCAGGAGAAAAATGAACAATTAATAGAACTAAATTCCGACGTTGAAAACTTAATGAAGAACATTAATATCGGAACGATATTCTTGGATCGAGGTTTTCAAATAAGAAAATATACTCCTGCCATAACCAAACATTTTCAACTGCGAATCGAAGATATTGGTAGGTCTATAAGTCATTTTTCGGGAACATTAGATGGTGAAGTTTTAATACAATATTCTAAAGAGGTCATAAAAACCTTGCGTCCATACAAAAACGATATTCAAGACACCAATGGAAATTGGTTCACAATGGAAATATATCCTTACCGCAGTGATGAGGATTTAATCCAAGGAGTCGTAATCAATTTTATTGACATTAGTGAAATAAAAAACGCGATTAGTAAAAAAGAAGAATTCAATTCTTTCATGAATCACTTAATGGAATTTAATCCATCTATAATATATATCTATGACCTTGAAACCCAAAAGAACACTTATTGTAGTTCTAATATTACCAAGTTTTTTGGAATTAGTGAGAGTGATATAACCGAAATGAACAAAAACAACCTAATTGGTGCACTCATTTACGAAGATGATATTGACAAAGTACTAAAACACCATGAGAAATTAAGAACGATATCACCGAATGAAATCTCTCAAATAGAGTACCGCTTAAAACACAAAACAACAGGTGAAATAATATGGGTATTATCTTCAGATAGGGCACACGAAATAAATGACGATGGTACAGTAAGAACTATAATGGGGTCCGCTAACATTATAACTAATTCCAAAGAAATGGAATTTAAATTAAAAGAAAGTGAAGAAAGATTTCGTTTGGCCGTTAACAGCAATAAATCAGGGCTCTGGGAATGGAGTGACGTCTCTACTGATAATGCTTGGTACTCAAATGAATTTTTTAATCTATTAGACTTTCAAGAAAAAGATCTTAATCATCAATTTAGCTCTTTTGTTAATTTAATTCACCCTAACCATATTAGTGTTTTCAGGAATGCGATGGAAGATCACGTTGAGGATAATCTTTCTTTTGAAGAAGAGATTCAACTCAAAACCAAAAATAGAGGTTATGTTTGGTTTAGGGTAAATGGTCAAATGCAATTTGATACTACATCTAAAAATATCAAGAAAATAGTAGGTACACTTGTTGACATAAATGAGAAAAAGCAATCTGAGCAAAAAATGAAAGAGCTTAATATTGAGCTTGAGCGTTTTGCTTATCTAGCATCACACGACCTAAAAGAACCTCTAAGAACTATAACTAGTTTTTCCAAGCTTTTTAGAGAAGAGTATGACAAAAAATTAGATCATAACTCAAAAACGTATTTACAATTTATTGAAGATGCATCCTCTAGAATGATCAATCTTACTGAAGACTTACTTGCATATTCTCAACTAACAAATAAATCTCTTAATTTTCAAAAGGTCAATCTTAACGAAGCGATACAGCAGATAAAGTTGGACTTAAACGAAATTATAGCAAATAAAAAAGCTGAAATTTCAGTTAATGATTTACCCAATATAAATTGCGATAAGACACAAATTAAACAACTGTTTCAAAACTTAATTTCTAATAGCCTAAAATATGTGAGCTTAGAAAAAACTCCTATGATAACAATAGGATACAATTATTCCTTAAAATTCCACGAGTTTTTCGTGAGAGACAATGGGATCGGAATTGCAGAAAAACATCATACTACAATATTTGATGTATTTAAAAGATTACATAGTACTGAAGAATATGAGGGAACTGGTATCGGACTAGCTAACTGCAAAAGAATTGTAGACAATCATAACGGAGAGATTTGGGTAGAATCTAAAGAAAACAAAGGTTCTACATTTTATTTCCGTTTTCCAAAACAATAAAATAATGACTAAAAAAATAGAATGTGTATTACTAGTAGATGATAGTATTCCCGGAAATTTTTTGAATAAAAAAATCTTAAATGAAACAGGAAAAGTCAATAATATTTACGAAGCCCTTAATGGGCTAGAAGCTTTAGATTTTTTAAAAAAAGAAGGAAAATTTGGACACATTACAGGACACCCTAATATAATTTTTCTTGATATTAATATGCCTAAAATGAATGGTTTTGAATTTTTAGAAGAATATTCAAAACTTGATAAGTCGTTGCAAGCAGATATTATTATTATTTTTTTAACTACGTCAAATTGGGGAAAAGATAAGCTTCTTGCAATGGAAAATAATTTTGTAAAAGATTTTCTACAAAAACCCCTTGACGACGATAAGTTTAATCAAATTTATAATCGCTATTTTTCTGAGATTTCAATTTAAAGTGATTAACTAGTTAGTGAATTATGGAAAAAGACTTTCTTTCTACTCTTATTAAGGTATTACTTTCTAAAAATAACACCTTAATACGATGTATTTAAACATTTATTCCACATGGTTTTAAAGTCTTTTCCCTTGAACTAATTTTACTTTAAATATTAAGATTTAACGAAAAAACTCTAGGGATAAAAATGAATATTACTCAATCAACTGCTTAGAAAACCCTTCGGTTTTAAAAATAGATACTTCATTAGCTTCATTCAAGTAAATGATATAAGCATCCAATTTCTGTGCTGATAATATTAATTTAGCTTCCTCTAAAGGCATTGCCATAAAAGTAGTTGCCCAGGCATCTGCTGTAGCACAATCTTCTGCCAAAATTGAGACACTAAGCACGTTTGACGACTTAGTAAAACCCGTATGGGGATCTATGGTATGCACATACTTTTGACCCGTTACGGAATCTACCTTAAATTTTCGATAATTCCCCGAAGTCGCCATTCCTTGATCTTTAAGACTTAAAAGCGTGATGAGATCTCGTGATTCTTTTTGATTAGGGTCATCTATACCGACCACCCAAGACTTTTGTTTTTCTTGATGTATACCTTTTGCTACCAACTCTCCCCCTACTTCAATGAGATAATCAGACACTTCTTGTTGATCTAAATAAGCTGCAATTCGATCAATACAATACCCTTTAGCAATGGCATTAAAATCTAAATACACGTTAGGGTGTTGCTTTTCGATTTCATTCTTTGAATTCATTGAGACTTTATTCCACCCCACAAATTGCATGATAGAATCCACTTTTTTAGGATTCATGCCCTTGATTGCTTTTTTAGGCCCAAACCCCCAAGCGTTTACCAAACTACCGACTGTAGGATCAAAATAACCTTTAGATGCTTTATGTATCTCACCAGATAGCTTGAAAACTTCTTGAAACATAGCATCTACTGCGAGTGTTTCTCCTCTATTAATTCGAGAAATATCTGAATCAGGTAAATAGGTACTCAGAGAATGATTTACAACCTTAAAAATACTATCCAAAGCAGGTTTTATAGAAGTCGCGGATTGCGAATCAAAATATAGAATAGAATACGTTGTCCCTAAAGCATTTCCTCTCTCTCGTTTTAACTCCTTTTTCGGAGCTTTACAAGCTAATACACCTAATAAAACAGACAGAAGCAAATAACAATTAATTCTTTTCATCACCTAAACCTCTTTTATCCCTGGATAGTTTACCACGTAGTCGTCCTCTTTCGTGACTGGCTTTTCGTAGTCTGTAGCATTTGCTAAGCCAACAGCAGCATAAAATGTTCTTGCTTTGAATTTTATCGCATGATCCTTCATCGGTTGTAAGAAAATGGTATCCATTATATTAGGATCATCAGGATAACTAATTGCTTGTACTACTACAAAATGTAATTTCCCTTTTTTAATAGCTACAAACTGAGGATCTTTTTTCAATTCACTGTTCACTGCCAAAAACTCATACCCTTGCTCTTCTAGGTCTTTCCCCACAATATTCATTGCAAGATTATGCAGCTCTTGCGCATTCAAAACTTCTTCTCCCATAACAGCAAAATTCTGGAATTTTATAATACAATACTACTAGTTAGATTTTTTTAATCTACTCCACTGATTCGAGATATACGCATTTACCTGAGGAGACACTTTACAAATCAATACTAGGAAGATATAAGAAACAATTATTGCAATACTTATTACAACAAGATTAAAAAAAGACGCCCCTATAAATCCCGCTAACCATCGGAATAGAAAACCTAAACCAGAAATAATCAATACAACCTTCACAAACCCCATATTAAAAGGGTGAATACCAAACCATTTTCTAACCGCCAATAATTTTATAAGATTATAAATCAAATAAGCCACAAGGGTTGAAATAGCCGCCCCTTGCAATCCCGACATTGGAATTAAATAAGCATTCAAAAAGATAGCGATAACAGCTATAAGAACCCCAAACAATAATAACCATCTATAATAATCCGAATTGTAAATGATAGCACTCGTAACCCCTAAGCATGCTTCGGATAATTTCACCAGACATATAAAGAACAACACATTAAGATGTAATCCATATTCTTTCGGAATGAATGTATAAATTGATTCTGCATTACAAAAGATAAGTAGCGCTATTAATCCTGCCGCCATCAAGTTAATAATACTTGTCGATTTATTTAAAGATGAAAGTTCATCGATTCGTTTTTCCTCTAAGTAATTCGATGTTAAAGGAGTGGTTATTTGCATCATCGATTTCAGCGGCACTTCAATAACAGTAGCGATGTAGACCATAATCCCATAAACTGCTACTTGATCGACAGTGATAAATCTTGCTATCATAACTTTATCCAATTCTAAAAGAAAAACAGAAACCATAGAAACCACTAAAATAACTACCGTATAAATAGCCACTTCTTTAGGATATAAAATAGATTTAAATCGTAAAACTGGTTTTTCTATTCGATAAGCCAACAGTTTCATTAGAAAAGTTCGCGAAAAAGAAATAACAACAACTGCATAAAGAAAATCTTTCCCAGAAATTATGTTCTTAGATACCAAAATCAACAAAACACAAATCCCTATTCTATTGAAAAGTTGCTTTAGAAAATTCCCTTCAACCGACTTTAGATGTGCTTTTGCCCAAGCATAATAGATCTCGAAGTACGAAAAAGAAATAGCCACAAGAAAAATGGGCAGTAGCGCTTCTTCCAAAATAGGATTCGTTTCATAAAACCCTTCAAAAAGAGATTGATTGAACCATAAAAAGCTAAACAATATTGAGAATACAACTGTCGGAATCAACAACATCCATGTAAAGAACTGTTGCTGCTGACCTATAAGTTGAAATTTTTTAAAGTATTTAATAATCGTATTATGAAACCCCAGCGCTATTATTGGCCATAATAAATTTGCTGCTGCAATTACAAAAGAATACACCCCAAATTCTTCTTGCGAAAGGATTTTTGTAAATAGAAATAGCGTATTGATTGCACCAATAGCAAAACCAAAATAAGTGATTACAATATTCTTAATGGACTGCTTTACAACTATACCCATAGTTCTTTTATTTCTGTAGCCAATTGCCCTGTAAGTGATCTACGTGTATATTTCTCAATACCACTCGTATTCGAAACTTTTAAAAGGCTCTTTTCAAATAATCGAAAGCTATTATATAAATGTGTTTTAACATCTTCTTTCTGGTCGTAATTAAAAACTACTCCACTTCCGCTTGTTTCTATGATAGAAGCTACCTCACTCCCCTTTGGAGCGAGTCCTAGAATTGGCCTATTAGCCTTTAGGTATTCAAATAACTTGCCTGGAATTATCTGCTTTGTCTCTTCCGAATCTATTTCGATTAACAGTAGTAATTGACTTGATTTTTGCATTTCTAAAGCTTCGGAATGATCGACATAGCCTTTATTATCTAAATAAGGTGTTAACCCATTTTCATCTATAGCTTTCAACACCTCTTCACTAACAACACCTGCTAATTGTAATTTAAACTGGTTCGCAAACTTTTTTTCTTCTCGAACAAGTTCTCCTAAAACTTCCCATAGAATTTTAGGGTTACGATCTGAAAGTAATGAACCTATATGTGAAATCGTAAATTTTAAATCTAAAATTACAGGTACATTTTTTTCTGCAGGTTCGTAACCATTAGTCACAACCTTAACTGTGTTATTGGTTTTTTCTAAAAAATGCTCTTGCGTCCCCTTACTGGTCGTTAACACAACATCGCAAGTATCTAATACTTGCTGCTCTAATTTAAGATGCTTTTTGACTGCCGCTCTATTCAATTTTAGTTTAGAATGATAACCAATTGAAGTCCATGGATCTCTAAAATCGGCCATCCACTTTACTCCTAAACTTTTCTTTAACCCTAAACCTATTAAATGAACACTGTGCGGGGGACCTGTTGTAATAACAGTACCAATATGGTTTTCTTGTATATATTTCTTTAAAAATAAAGTAGCTGGTTTTACCCATAAAACGCGTGCATCGGGAACAAAACAATTCCCTCGAACCCATAATAAACCTTTTTGAAGTAAAGATTGATTTTCGCTTTTAGGAAACACTCCTTTACTCATGTCCTCTGTACTCTTCTTACTAAATCGTTTAGCTAGTGCATAAGGTTCGAGTATAGGATATCTTATAATTTCTATCTGCTCTGATATTTCCTTTTCTAAACTGCTATCTCCGATTGGGTAATCTGGGTTTTTAGGAACAAAAACCACTGGCTGTATTTCAAACTCTAAAAGGTATTTCGCAAAATACAACCACCTTTGCACTCCTGGACCCCCGGCAGGAGGCCAATAATAGGTAACAATAAGAACTTTCTTTGACACTATTTCTCTTTTAGAAGGTATCGAATTCCCATTACTAACATTAACACAAATAATAACGTTGCTATCAAAGTAATCATACTTCCTGTCTTAACAACCTGCGGATCGAAAACAAAAGTAATCGTATGCGAACCAGAAGGAATTTCGATTCCCCTTAACGCATAATTTGCTTTATAGATATTTGTCTCTACTCCGTCAATAAAAGCCTTCCAACCTTTTTTGTAATATGCTTCCGAGAAAACCGCAAAACCATCGTAAGCATTATTACTTTGGTACTGCATCTTGTTCGGCTGATACCTTTTTAGTTTAATCGTAGCTAAAGTATCTACTTTATAAGACTTCTCTTTTAATAATTCATTTTTAGAAATGATTGCTTTAGTCTCTGCTTCTAACTTATCCAAGCTCAACAATTCTTCATTTGCATTGTCTTTAGTCTCGACATCATACACAAACCAAGAAGTCCCTAAAGAAGTAGCATTTCTTTGCACTTGGGGTTTGTTGTTTTCATCACTGAAAATAAAATATTTCACATTCAACATATCTAACACAGACTCTTTCCCTTTACTTAGGTAGAAATCGTATAAATGTTGCATACGCTGAGGCTTGGCAGCATGATAACCACCTAAGGTTTTATGAAAATAAGGTGCTCTAGCAGAATTAAAAGGATCTCTCGTTATATCATAAACACGATAGTGAGTAGTATCTTGTTGTATCAACTTATCAGCCCTACTAGGCTTAAAAGCCCCCGTGATCTGATCCTCTTTCACAAAACTATCCGTATTTACATAACGCCATGCAACAGGAACAAGGTCTACTATAAACAAGACACCTAATCCTATAATGGCAATACTTCTTGAAATTTTCCCTTGAATGAATCCCCACAATAATCCTGCTGAAACGAGAATCAAAATAATAGTTCTGTAGATGTCTATCGTAAATATTCTTGCGCGATCTTCTCTTAATGCATCTAAAAATGCTGCACTAGTCGCATTTAAGACATCTATATCCCTAGATGAACTAAATGAGATTAAACCAGCACCTTTCAACAATAAAAATAATATTGCTATTCCTCCACATACTGCTGTCGCTTTATATAACTGTTTTAATTTCAATTCAACTGCAGCCTTACTTTTCAAAAAATTGTATAAAGTATAAATTCCAAATAACGGAATGCAAAGTTCGATAAGTACTTGTATAGAAGTAACAGCCCTAAACTTATTATAGAGGGGAAAATAATCTATAAATAGGCTCGATAAGAATTGTAAATTTTTACCCCATGACAATGCTAATGCCAATAAAACGGTGATAACCACCCAAGTTTTATGATCTCCTTTATACGTAAATAATCCAAGTACAAAAAGAAAAATAACAACTGCTCCGATATAGGCTGGCGCACCAACATAAGGTTGTTCTCCCCAATATCCTGGACCGGATTCTGCTATCGATTTTGCATTCTTATAAGGGCTACCCATTTTCACTAACTCTTTTACGATGGCGGCATCCTGACCTAAATTCTCATTATTTGACCCTCCCATTAATCGAGGTATCATCAAATTCATAGTTTCTAAAAAACCATAACTATATGCCAATATGTAGCCTTTATCCAACCCTTTAGAGGTTCTCTTATTCCCTTCCTCATCAATTGTAATCTCAGATTTCCCTCTGGTAGAAAAAGCACTATATTCTTTGGCTGCTAAAATTGGGGTTGCATTCAAAGCAATTGCCAAAATTAATCCCGCAACTAAAGTTCCTGCAGCTTTCAAAAAAGATGGCAACTCTTTAGATTTAATTGACTTATACAAAAACACTCCTCCGATAATACAAACCATTAACAAGAAGTAATAGGTCATCTGATAGTGATTAGCTGCCAATTCTAAAGCCATACCAAAACAAAATATCAACCCTCCTCTAATATATTTTTTATTAAAAAGAAGTAAAACTCCTGACAAAACCAAAGGCATGTAAGCAATAGCATGCGCTTTCGCATTATGCCCTACCCCAAGAATAATAATAAGATAAGTAGAAAAACCAAAAGCCAAACTTCCGAAAAAAGCAAGCAAGGTATCGACTTTCAAAACTGTTAATAAAACAAAGAATCCCACAAAATATAAGAACAAATAATCTGCAGGTCTTGGTAAAAAACGAATGGCTCTATCTAAGTTTTTAATGTAATGGTGTGGATATTTGGCTCCTAACAAATAAGTTGGCATTCCCCCAAAACCTCTGTTCGTCCAATAGGTTTCTTCGTTAGTAGTCTCGCGAAAATCAATTACTTCCTTCGCCATACCTACAAATTGAGCGATATCAATTTGATAAATCTTTTTACCTTGAAGCACGGGATTAAAATAAGCTAAAGAAATAATGATGAATCCAAAGATGGCAGCAACATATTTTAAGGTGCCTTTGAAGTTAATTTCCAATGAATTGGTTTTTAATGATTAAACATTAAGACTTCGTGAACTATAATATCGACAAAAAACATACGTTAATTATTAGGAATAGACCAAACAACTAATTATTGAACACTATTTTTTCAAAAGTAGTGAACTCGTTAGATTATTTAACAACTAATCTATAAAATTGATAAAATCATTAATATATTTGACACAAACTGAATCTACAGAATGCGGTTAACTTTTTTAACTAGTTTTTTTATTATAATCAGCTATTTAAGTGCTTCAGCGCAATATACCGAAACTATTAATACGAATAGGCCCGGTAATTCGCAGGGTGCTTATAGTGTTGGTAAAAATGTTTTTCAGTTAGAAACTGGACTTTCTTTTCAAAACGAAAAGCATAAAGTCTTTGATAACAAGACTTCGGCCACCCATATCGATTATAGCCTTCGATTTGGTTTAATAAAAGAACAACTAGAATTTAATGTAAGTGGTTTGTATCGTTCTGCAACTACAGACGAGCAAATTTTTGGCGATACCGAAGAGATCAAACGCACAGGCTTTCCTTTTAATACACTTGGAGCTAAGTATCTTTTTTATGACCCTTACAAGTTTAAAAAACAGCAATACAAACGTACCTTATGGGGATATATTCCTTCAAAACCCAGAAATATAAGAAGTTGGAAAGCGAATAATGGATTTAATTGGCAACGCCTGATTCCTGCCGTATCTGGATATGTAGGGTTCAATTTTTCTGGTTCTTCGAGTGATTTTGCTCCTCAAAACAACCCTGACACTAGAATTACGTCTATACAAAACGGAATATCTCCTAAAGTCGTTATCACAGCTCAAAATAACTGGAGTCCAGAATGGGTATTCGTAGTTAACTTGGTATTCGATAGAATAGGAACTGATGTTTTCGATAAACGTTTTATACTAACGTCTACATACAACTATACGGATCAGTGGTCTTTTTTCGGAGAGTATGAAGGTGCCAGTAGCCCCATTTACAAAGATTACTTACTACGTGCAGGAGCTACCTATGCTATTACCGAGGATTTTCAATTAGATGCCCTTATTACCAAAAACTTAAAAAACACTCCTAGTATTTTTAATTTTGGAATAGGAGCTTCCTATCGTTTAAATTTCCGTCAAAACGGAGACGATGTAAGGATTGACACCCCTGAATATAGAGAAGTAAAGCAAGTTGTAAAACAAATTAAGAAAGACATCGAAAGTGGCCACTTACCCGAAACTACCTTGCGAGGTAAATATAAAGGCTACGAACTTTCTGATTTCAATGACGAAGAAACCATAGACGATAATTTTGCTTTTGGAGAAAGTGACATAGATCCGGAATACGAATTGTCACAAACTAAATGGTGGCAATTAGGAAAAAAGAAAAAGCTTCGCAAAAAGATTCATTCAGATAGCACAAAAGCAATACTTGGTACAGATACTAGAGTAACAGATTTTGCTGATCAGGAATTTATAGATGAGAAACAAGAACAAATAACACCTGGAGAAAGAACTGCTGAAGAATTATTGTTATTAGAACAACAAAAAGAAAACCAGAAAAAGAAGGGCCTTTTTGGTTTGTTTAAAAAAGGTAAGAAAAAAGAGTCTAACCTAATTGATAGTGCTGGTGATACTATTCCCACTCCTGATTATACAGGAATGTCCAAAAAAGAGATCAAACAAGCTAAAAAAGAAGAAGCTGAACTTCGAAAAATGGATGAACAGATCCGCCAATTAGAAGCAGAAATTTTAGGAGACCTATCCGATACGAAGAAAGAAAAGGAGGAAAAAAGACGCCAAAAAGCAGAAAAGAAACGAAGAAAAGACAAACAGGCTAGAGCTGCTGGATATAACGTAGATCCAACTCCAACGGATGATATCTTTAAAGTTGAAGACGATGTAACCGATAAAAAGAAGAAAAAGAAAAAGAAAAAGAGAAAGAAGAAAAAGAAGAAGAAAAAACAAAAGGAAGAAAACCTAGACATTAACAACCTTTTGAATAACAATTAGCCGTTAGTCTTCTTAATTTTAGACTTAGCTTTTTTTAAATAGATATTGAATTATCTAATCTGTAAATAGACCATTAGATCCTTAAAGCTTAGAATTATATTTCCTTTATGTCTCAAGGTTTTCTATATTTAAATAAGGTACGTATTTTTGTGTATCAAATTTTAGATATTGAAAAGGGTTATTGTAGGCTTATCGGGAGGAGTTGATTCGAGTGTTGCTGCGTACTTACTAAAAGAGCAAGGATACGAAGTAATTGGACTATTTATGAAAAACTGGCACGATGACTCTGTAACTATATCAGATGAGTGTCCCTGGCTAGATGATAGTAATGATGCACTGTTAGTTGCTGAAAAACTTGGCATTCCTTTTCAAACAGTTGACCTTAGTGAACAATACAAAGAACGTATTGTAGATTACATGTTTGCAGAGTACGAAAAGGGGCGCACACCTAACCCAGATGTACTTTGTAACCGCGAAATTAAGTTTGATGTATTTCTTAAAATTGCATTAGACCTAGGTGCTGACTACGTAGCCACTGGCCACTATTGCAGAAAAGAAACTTCAATTGATACAAAAGGAAACGAAACACATCGTTTACTAGCAGGTGTCGATCCAAATAAAGATCAATCTTATTTTTTATGCCAATTATCGCAAGAACAATTGGCTAAGACTTTATTTCCGGTTGGAGAGCTATTAAAACCAAAAGTAAGAGAAATTGCAGCTGCTCAAGATTTAATAACAGCAGATAAAAAAGATTCTCAAGGTTTATGTTTTATTGGAAAAGTGAGATTACCTGACTTTTTACAACAGCAATTAAAACCTAAAAATGGTAATATAATTGAAGTAGATGCTACCCACCCGATGTACGAAAGAGGTAATAATGATCACTTATTCAATTATAACTACACTGAAACTGATGGTAAAAAAGTAGGCGAACATATCGGAGCACATTTTTTTACTAAAGGACAACGCAAAGGTCTTGGTGTTGGTGGCACCCCTCTACCTCTATTTATTTTAGAAACTGATGTAACCACAAATACTATTTACACTGGCCAAGGAAAACAACACCCTGGATTATGGAGAAAGAATCTTTTTATCGCCACTAATGAATTACACTGGGTAAGACCTGACCTAAAACTAGAAATAGGAGATTCTATAGAGGTAAGGGCTCGAATTCGTTACCGTCAAGAATTAGAACCAGCTACTTTATTTATGGATACCGTAGGTGTTAAGGTGAGTTTCGAAAATCCTCAGTTTGCAATTCAAGAAGGGCAATTCGTAGCTTGGTATCTAAAAGATGAATTAGTAGGTTCTGGTGTAATAAGCGGAAGTTAAGGCGATATTTAGCATACTTTTAGTAAATTGTATGTATGTCTAAATTTCTGTGTTTATTTTTTATTTCAATTAGTGTTTGGTGTCAAACAGAACAAGCTTGGGTTTACTTTTCTCCTAAAGATTACGAACCTTCTATTTTTAATACTCCAAAAGATTTTCTTACAGAGAAAGCAGTATCACGTAAAAATCGTCACGAAATAACGATAGATGAAAGAGACTTACCTATTAACCAAAATTTAGTAAAATTTGTTAAAAACACTACTGGTATTTCGTACATCACCCAGTCCAAGTGGTTCAATGCTGTATATGTTAGCGGGACAAAAACTGATATCAAAGCTTTAGAAAACGAATCTTTTGTTGATAGTGTGTTTTTTATGAATCGAAGTTTAAATACAAGTACAGCATCAAAACGTATCAATCCCAATGTTGCCAAAAAAGGGAGTAAATTCCAAGAAACTACTGATTTAAAATATGGAAATACTGCTACCCAAATCAATCAAATCAGCTTAGCTCCTTTACATAATAGTAATTACACAGGAGAAGGAATCACCATCGCTGTTTTAGATTCTGGTTTTGAAAACGTAGATATTATCAATGGATTTAATCGCTCTAAAACTAATGGTAAATTACTCGGCGGCTATGATTTTCCAAATCGCACAGAAGACATTTATGCTTATAAAAACAGTGATCATGGCACTAGTGTATTAAGCTGTATGGCGGGGTTTATCGAAAATCAATTTGTTGGGACAGCTCCTGACGCTAGTTATTACTTATTCAGAACAGAAATAGCCGAAAAAGAAAGTCCCGAGGAAGAGGCTTTATGGATTGCTGCTGCAGAAAGAGCTGATAGCCTTGGTGTAGATATCTTAAATACTTCTTTAGGTTATACGGAATTCGATGAAAGTAAATATAATTACACTACATCAGATATGAATGGCTCTACAACTTTTATATCACAAGGAACTACAATTGCCTTAGAAAAAGGTATGATCCCTGTAACAAGTGCTGGAAATACCGGATCTTCGATTTGGCGTATTATTTCTGCTCCTGCAGATAGTCCTTCTACATTGAGCGTTGGGGCTGTAAATTCAACCGGAGCTAAAGCTTCCTTTAGTGCTTTTGGTCCAACTTCAGACAATAGAACTAAACCAGACGTTGCCGCTATGGGACAAGACACTACCGTTTTAAACGATCAGGGCACTATTGTAACCTCTAACGGAACTTCGTTCAGCGGGCCAGTAATTGCAGGTGCAGCAGCTTGTTTATGGCAAGCATTTCCACAAAAAAAACCTTTAGAAATTATGAATTTAATTCGCTCTATGGGTAATCAAGCTAATAATCCTGATAACAGTATAGGGTATGGAATCCCTAACTTTTCTAAGGCAATTGATACATTAACGAATTCTAGTGTTTCGAAGCCTGAACAAGATTTGGTAAATACATTTGTGACTCACACTTTAAAAATCCATCCAACAATTAAAGGAAAAGAAATCTTGATTTTTAACCTACAAGGCGAAAATATATTCAAAACTATTCCTAAAGATACTTCTATAGATATACAAAACTTATCTGATGGGGTATACATTTTCAAGTATGACAAAAATGATAAGGGTACTATTTTTATCAAAAACTAGTTTTATTCACGATATAAACAACTACTTCACAAACAAATAAACATTATTTTCCAGTAATAATATATAGTTTTCCCCTTTTAATATCTCATTCTTTTAATATCTACTAAAAGCTAACTACTGATAGTTAATACCTTTATTAAAAAAACGTACATTTGCCGCAACTTTTAAGCACGCCAATTTATGAGTACTGCAATTAAAAACATTGCGATTATTGCGCACGTTGACCACGGTAAGACTACACTGGTTGACAAAATAATGTATCACTGTCAACTTTTTAGAGAGAATGAAAACACAGGTGATTTAATCCTTGACAACAATGACTTAGAACGTGAAAGAGGTATTACCATTACTTCTAAAAATGTATCTGTTACTTATAAGGGAGTAAAAATTAATATCATAGACACTCCTGGTCACGCCGATTTCGGAGGAGAAGTTGAGCGTGTATTAAACATGGCAGATGGTGTACTTTTATTGGTAGATGCTTTCGAGGGACCAATGCCACAAACTCGTTTTGTATTACAAAAAGCCATCGATCTTGGTCTAAAACCTTGTGTTGTTGTAAACAAAGTAGATAAGGAAAACTGTACTCCAGAAGAAGTACACGAAAAAGTATTCGACTTAATGTTCGAACTAGGAGCCGAAGAATGGCAAATGGACTTCCCTGCAGTATATGGGTCTGCCAAAAATAACTGGATGGCAGAAGACTGGAAAACTCCTACAGAGAATATAGAACCGTTATTAGATATGGTTTTAGAACATATTCCTAGTCCTAAATTTGACGACGGAAACACTCAACTATTAATTACTTCTTTAGATTATTCTTCTTTTACTGGTCGAATCGCTATCGGACGATTAACAAGAGGTACTCTTAAAGAAAACCAACAAGTTTCTTTAATAAAAAGAGACGGAAGTATTGTAAAGTCTAAAATTAAAGAAATACAAACTTTCGAAGGTGTTGGTAGAAGAAAAGTTGAAGAAGCCCAGATCGGTGATATTATTGCATTAGTTGGTTTAGAAGGTTTTGATATTGGTGACACTGTTGCTGACATTGAAAATCCTGAAGCGCTACAAACTATTGCTATCGACGAACCAACAATGAGCATGTTATTTACCATTAATGATTCTCCTTTCTTTGGAAAAGATGGTAAATATGTTACTTCGCGCCATATTAAAGATCGTTTAAATAAAGAGCTAGAAAAAAACTTAGCATTACGCGTTAATGAAACAGATAGTGCAGATAAATTCCTAGTATTTGGGCGTGGTGTACTTCACTTATCTGTTTTAATAGAAACTATGCGTCGTGAAGGATACGAATTACAAATTGGTCAGCCACAGGTAATCATCAAAGAAATTGATGGAGAAAAGTGTGAGCCGGTTGAAGAGTTGACTATTGATTTACCTGAAACAGTTTCTGGTAAAGCAGTTGAAATGGTAACACTTCGTAAAGGAGAGTTATTAAGCATGGAAGCTAAAGGAGATCGTATGATCTGTGAATTTATAATTCCATCTCGTGGTATTATCGGTTTACGTAACCAATTGCTAACTGCAACAGCAGGTGAAGCGATTATGGCACACCGCTACAAAGAATATCAACCAATGAGAGGTGGTATTCCTGAGCGTTTAAACGGTTCATTAATTTCGATGGAAACCGGTACTGCAATCCCTTATTCTATTGATAAATTACAAGAAAGAGGTACTTTCTTTATCGATCCAGGTGAAAATATCTACGAAGGACAGGTTATCGGAGAAAACTCTCGTAACGATGATATGGCTGTAAACGTAACGAAAACTAAAAAATTATCGAATGTACGTTCTGCTGGAGCTGACGACAAAGCTAAGATTGTCCCTGCTAAAAAATTCTCTTTAGAAGAAGCATTAGAATTTATACAAAAAGATGAATACGTTGAAGTTACACCTTCTAACATTAGATTACGAAAAATCTTTTTAACAGAAAATGAAAGAAAGCGTAACAAGATAGACTAAATGCACTATTCATTTTAATAAAGAAGTGATTTAACATCAAAATCCAGTAAGCGTAAAACTTACTGGATTTTTTCTTTTAAATAATCTGCAAGTATAAATAATACACTAAGTGTAATTTGATTCAAACCCAAGAACACCTTAAAACACTCAATCATCGCTTATACAATTTATTGGTAATGCACTGTCAAATCTATCTTGATGATTTACAAGGATGTTTCTAGTTTTACTTTTCAAAATTAGAAGTTATGTTGACCCTTCACAGCGATTGTAAATTTGAATTGTATTTGCTAGCGACAGATATACGCAAAAGTTTTGATAGCCTACGTGGCATCATTGAAAATGACTATATCTCAATGAGCAACTACACAGTTAATTTTTCATAATATCACAAAACACTAGTATTGCAGTTACTCGGACGATTATTTATATTGCATTCTTCCAGCGTTTGTGTGACCACAAATAAAGTTCTGGTTTTTCTTTGATCTGAGATTCTAATATCTCAAAGTATTTTTTAGTAGCAGAAAACTTTTCTCCCTCTGTGACTTCTTCCTCGATCATTACAATTTCTGCTTCATAAAAGCCTCTTTTCTTTCTTCCCACTTTCATATAACAAATATGCATATCAAACTTCCGAGCCAAAAACTCTCCTCCTGTAAACACAGGTACTTTGCGTCCCATAAAAGACAGAAACAATGTATCTTTTTTCACATCACTTGGCGATTGATCTGCAACTAAGCCGTAAAACCTTTGTCCTTTTTCTTTACGTTCTTTGCCTATCACATAACGTAACACCTCTTTACTTGGCACTACCTCTGCCCCATATTTAGCTCTATTTTTAACAACTAAGTCGTTAAAATAGGCATTTCGAACTGGTTTATAAGCTGCAACAAATTGATAAGGCTTATCGATTTCCATAGAATTAGACCATTCGAAACTACCATAATGTCCTGCTAAAATAATCCCACTTTTAGGGCTCATATGCATTTTATCTAAAACCTCTGGATTAGTGACTACAAATCGCTTTTGCATCTCTTTTTTAGAGATTGTAAGCTGTTTTATGTTCTCTAAAAACATATCACACATAAAACGATAAAACTTTCTTCGAATTACCTTAATTTCTTTCCATGATTTTTCAGGAAATGCCTGCCTTAAATTATCTGTTACAACTTCTTTTCGGTATCCTAGTACATAGTAAACCACCAAAAAGCAAAAGTCTGAAATCTTATAAAAAAGCCACCATGGTAGCAAAGATGTCGTGTAGAATAAAAAATATAATACTTTATACAAAAAGATCCGCATTAAAATAATTTTCGTGCAAATATAGAGCTTATCTGAAATTGAATTACCTTCACAAGACTCATTAAATACACCATATGTTAGGATTACCGTTTGTTTTGTTAGCCATAATTGCAGGGAATGTATTATTCTCTATGGCAGGGTTTAAAGATAGGAATTTGTTTAGCAAATATATGTTTCAAATTGCTCCTATTAAAAATGGAGAACAAATTAGAATGTTTAGTTCTGGTTTTCTTCATGCGGATTGGATGCATTTAGGTTTTAACATGTATACTTTATACATTTTCACCCCTATTGTTATCCATCAATTAGGAGACATCAAATTTGTCTCTATTTATATAGGAAGCTTACTCTTGGGAAGTATTTTATCTTTTATTTTTCATAAAGATGAACCTTATTACAGTGCTATTGGAGCTAGTGGAGCCGTTTCTGGAATTTTATATGCTTCGATTCTTCTATATCCAAATATGAGTTTGTATTTATTTTTTATTCCTATTCCAATTCCTGGTTATATTTTCGGAATTGGGTATCTATTATATTCTATCTACGGAATGAAAAATAGAAGTGATACTATTGGGCACGATGCTCACTTTGGAGGATCAGCAGCTGGGTATCTGATGACATTACTTTTTATGCCTTCACTATTTCAGTCTAGCCCCGTATTTGTTTTATTATTAGCCATCCCTTTAGTGATTCTATTTGTTTTATTTAAAACTGGAAAAATATAATTATGTACGGAATTGAGAACTATGAAACTTTCGTCATCGCTGGTATTATTTTAAATATTACACCTGGTGCTGACACCCTCTATATTTTAAACAGAAGTATTTTTCAAGGTAAAAAGGCTGGGGTTTTATCTGTTTTAGGAATTGGAACAGGAGCTTCAATTCATTGTCTTTTTGCAATCTTAGGACTTTCTACAATTTTAGCTCAATCTGCATTAGCTTTTCAAATTGTAAAATATGTTGGAGCTGTTTATTTAGTTTACCTAGGTATTAAAACCTTAGTTTCTAAAAACACTACCTCCTTTGAACTGAATACTAACCTCAACAAGAAAGATGATTATATAAAAGTATACCTGTCAGGTATTTTTACCAATCTTTTGAATCCTAAAGTTGCTTTGTTCTTTTTAGCTTTCTTGCCACAATTTGTGAGTACAGAACACCAAGGTGAATTTTCTCCTTTTATGATTTTAGGTATTACTTTTATAAGTACAGGAACAATTTGGTGTTTGGCATTGGCTATTTTCGCTTCTAAACTATCTCAAAAAATTAGAACTAATTATAGTTTCAAAAAATGGTTAGATAAAATTACGGGAGCTGTATTCCTTGGACTTGGTCTAAAGCTTGCCTTCACTAAACAGTCCTAAAACACAAAAGCCAGTGAATAAGTATCACTGGCTTTAATTTATGGGGGAGATTAATTGTAGAATTAATCTTTAATTACATTTACTGATCTTACTAAAGTAGCGTAATGCTTCTTTTTATCTACAGAAGCTACCATTTTAGAAGTATTTGTTGTTTGTACTACTTTTACATACTTTTTAGAAGCCTTTAATGTATTAGTAGTTGTAGTTACAACCTCCTGAGCCATTAAAGAAGTTCCAGCTAAAGCAAACAATCCAATTAATAAAGTTTTCATAACATTAGTTTAAGATGCCACAAATATAACACAGTAATGCACCTTAAAAAACTCCAACTACAAGGTTTTAGATGTGTGCTTCAATAAAATCGACAAGTGACATTTATTAACACACCAATTCGTTTAACTCTAACAGTTCGTCGATATAATTACGAGAATTAGATAACCTTGGGATTTTATGTTGACCACCTAACTTATCTTTTTGTTTCAACCAATCGTAAAAAAGGTGTTTTCTTGACAAAACCACTTTAGGCATTTTTAAAGTTATATTATTAAGTCTTTTTGCTTCATAATCACTATTCAACTCTTGCAAAGTCATATCTAACTTCAAGGTAAACTCATCCACATTACTTGGGTTTTCTTTAAATTCTATAATCCATTCATGTGTTCCTTTAGATGTCCCTTCCATAAAAATTGGGGCAACACTAAAATCAACAATTTCTAAATTCATCTTACTAGAAACCTCTCTTAGAGCCTCTTCTACATTTTCAATCATTAACTCTTCTCCAAACACATTAATAAAATGTCTTGTACGACCACTAATTTTAATACGATAAGGATTTAAAGAAGTAAACCTAACGGTGTCACCTATTTTATAACGCCATAATCCAGCATTCGTTGTAATAATTACAGCATAGTTCTTTCCTATTTCGACCTCACTTAGCGGTAATACTTTGGGGTTTTCGCTATGGTATTCATTCATTTCTATGAATTCATAAAAAATACCATAATCTAACATCAGCAATAGTTCGTCACTATTGTTTCGGTCCTGAATTGCAAAAAAACCTTCTGAGGCATTATAAATTTCATAGAATTGACACGAATTTGGCAAAATCTTCTTGTATTGATCTTTATATGGAGTAAAACTTACACCCCCATGAAAATACACTTCTAAGTTAGGCCACACTTCTTCAAGACTAGTTACTCCTTTGGTTTGCAATACTTCGTTTAATAAAACCAACATCCAACTCGGTACACCTGCTAGACTTGTTACATTTTCTTGAGTGGTTTCTTTTACGATTGCCCCCATCTTTGTTTCCCAATCTGCCATAAGGGAAATTTCATTTGATGGTGTAGAACTTTTTTCTGCCCAAAATGGCATATTATCTATCAATATTGCAGATAGGTCACCAAAATAAGTACCATTTTCTTCATATAATTCCTTACTACCTCCTAATCGAAGTCCCTTACCTGTAAATAGTTCTGCTTCTGGATTATTATTAAGATACATACAAAGTAAATCTTTACTAGCTGCATAATGACAATCGGTTAAAGAATCTGTACTTACGGGTATAAATTTACTTTTAGCGTTTGTTGTCCCACTAGACTTGGCAAACCACTTGATATCATTAGGCCAAAAGATGTTTTTTTCTCCTCTTCTACTTCTAGAAACCAAATGCTCGAAGGCTTCGTAATTTACTACTGGCACCCGATTTGCAAACTCTCGGTAAGTAGTAATCGACTTAAAATCATATAATTTTCCTAATTCAGTATTTCTAGATTTGTATAGCAATGAAAACAATAATTCTTGCTGAACCTCTGTAGGATATTTTAAGAACAATTCTATTTTGTGAATACGCTTTTTTAAAAACCAACTGGTAATTGAATTCACTAAAGGTAATGGCATCGCAATTAGCTATATTTACAGCTTAATTTCATACCCTAATATATCAAGATAAAATTGAGGTAATGAAATTAAGATTAGTTGTTGTTTGTTACGATCCTAAAATAGTAAAATTCATTTAATCCTTGATTATGAATTCTCTTAGCTTAGATTGTTTTATGACCTGTTATTAATAATATATATTTATTTCCGATGTTTTACGAAGGGGTTTTAACTAAAATGCGTACAGAAGATAGTAATCCTATTAATTATTATCTGGTTTTTGAAAATGATTTTATTCATTTAAATCAACTTTTAGGTAAATCGATTTCGGTGACATTTATGGGTTACCAATGTTCTGGTTGCGGTAAAGACAAAAAGATTTTTAGACAAGGTTATTGTTATGACTGCTTTTATCAATCTCCTAATACGGGAGATTGGATTATGAGACCCGAATTAAGTAAAGCACATTTAGGTATTGAAGATCGTGACTTAGAATATGAAAAAGCAGCACAACTACAACCACACATTGTATATTTAGCAAACTCTAGTAATATTAAAGTTGGAGTGACTAGAAAATCACAAGTTCCTACCCGATGGATTGACCAAGGGGCTCATGAAGCTATTGAAATCCTAGAAGTCCCTAATCGATATTTAGCAGGGATCACCGAAGTCGCTTTGAAAGAGCATATCGCCGATAAGACAAATTGGAGAAAAATGCTTACCAATGCAGTAACAGACGAACAACTAGATACTGTTAAAGAGCAACTTAAAGCTTATATTCCAAAAGAAACATTGCAATACTTTATTGAAAACAATAAAGAAACGAATCTTGAATTTCCCGTATTACAATATCCTGAAAAGGTGACTTCTTTAAATTTAGGAAAGACTTCTTTCTTTGAAGGAAAATTAACAGGAATAAAAGGTCAATACTTAATTTTTGAAGATCAAACAGTATTTAATATTCGAAATCACGAGGGACATACAATAAAGTTATCGATACTTTAATGAATGCATCTAGGCTAACTATATTATATCAATTCTGAAATGATACGATCGTTAAAACGGCACATCTTTTCTACTATTTCTGCGTTATAAAATTTAACAATAACTAAGGCTATTCTGAAATTTTATGCCTTGAATTAGCGAAAATCTTTTTCATTTTATGACAACCATATCATTTCAGAATTGGTATTACTTCTCTGAGAATTCCATAGAAGTCGGCTTGAAATCAGATAAAGTAGCATCACAAGTTGGACAGGTGTAATCCTCTGGTAAATCTTCAAAAAACGTACCTGCTTCTATGTTGGCTTCTGCATCACCTACAGAAGGATCGTAAATTGTAAAGCAATCTTGACATTGATGCACTTCTAAAATCACTTTTTCTTCTTCTAAATTTAAAGATCCTGGCTTTACTACATCTCCTGTTGCATCCCCTAAATTCTCAAAATACTTCTGGGTCAGTTCCATCAACAAACTAGGTAAATCCATTTTATCTACATCTTGTGCATAAGAAACATACGATCTAGAATTTGGATTAAACCTTTTAGCATACAACACATTAAAAGTAGGTCTAATTATATATTCGTCGTTTACATTTCCTGGTGTTGGATTGATCTCTATGATGATAGATGTAAAATATTTACTTCTATCCATATCCGAAGAAATAGCAAACGTTAAACCATAAGTACTTATATCATTTTGATCGAAATTAAGTACTAAAGTCTTTTTTAATGCTAAAGCATAATCATTATCTACGGGTAAATGCCAATTTAACTCTAAAGATGAGTGGCGGATATTGATACCGTACTGACCTAAAAGTTTTTCTAATTCAAGTTTTACAGCTGATGGAATCCCTTTAATGACAAATGATTTCCATGGAGTTAGACATATTTTCCCTACTCTATTATCGACACAAAAACGTGTTAACGCCTTTAAAAATGGAATACTATAACGATTATTTCTCCAATACAATCCTAACCAATATTTATTTCCTAGCATTTTATTCATCCCCTCGTAATAAGGGAACGGATGAAAATCTATGGTTAGCTTCTTTTGTATCGTTCTATGATTTAATGTAGTCGCACGATTAATCAATTCGAAAAGCTCTACTACCGACGCTACATTTTCATATTCCTTTTGTATCAATTCTGACAACAAAGCAATATCCCAGGTATATACTAATACCGGAAAATATTCTTGCTCAATCCCCGGAATCTTACAATACAAGTACCAATAATCTTCGTGAGTAGAGGCTATAAAATTTAATTCTCCAGAATACAACGGAACCAATTGTTGTTTTGGATCTACAATATTAATTTTTAGCGTAGGCGTATATCTAAACTCTTCTAAAATATACAAATACGTTGTACCTCTTAACCACGGAGTCGAAGGGAAAATATCCATAGCTACATAAGAACTCATGATATTTTGCTCTTCTTCTGCTGCAAATATCGCTAAATCGAAATTTTTATGATCCGCAGTGATGTCTTCATTTTCGTTAGTTGTTGGAAACAAAATATCTTGACGAGAACCAAAATGCAAAGCATCTAGACCAATAGACTCGGCCATAGCAATTACTTTTTGTAATTCTCCTGGAGAGATAATTCCTCCCTTGATATGAAATCTTTGCAAATATTTTTTCATTTGTTTTTTCTTTAAGCAGGAACTAAAGTATTCTCCATTATTTGTTTCACTTCACTCTTACAACTACCACAACCTAAACCAGCACCAGTTTGCTCACATAGTTTAGCAAAATCGTGACATCCTCCTTCTATAGCTTTAATTAAGTTTCCTTCCCCTACTTGACTACAAGAACATACTAAGTTCCCTATAATAGGCTCGTCTACTTTACTCGAACGTAATAATTCATTTCGCTTCTCTGAGAGTTCTATACGTTCTTCTATTAGGCGTTTAAATTCAGCAAATTCACTCTTATCACCCATTAAGATTGCCCCAATTAGCCAATCGTTGTAAACGATACATTTCTTATAAAAACGTTTCGCTACATCCATTAGAATAATTTCTTGATATGCAGGATCGTCTTGCGGGTAATCTAACTGGCCGATACTACAAAGATCTAAATCTTCGAATTTCAGGATATTCATAAACACAGACCCTTTGTAAATAGCAGAATAATCTCCCAATAAATAATGAGCTACAATATCTGCTTGTTGCTCTGCTGCAGCGGTAATCCCATAAAGACTACCATTAAAATCTGCAATTTCACCTACTGCAAAAATATCTGGATCACTTGTCTGTAAATATTGGTTTACAATAATTCCTCTTTTACAATCTAAACCTACTTCTCTTGCTAATTCGATATTAGGAATCGTCCCTATGGAATATACGATAGCATTACACCCTAATTCTCTACCTGTTTTTAAAGTAACCGACAATTGATGTGAAGCAACGTCGAATACTGTATCTACCTCGTTATCAAAGTAAATTTGAATTCCTTTCTCCCTTACATCTTCTGCTAATAATCTACTTGCCACTATATCTAGTTGACGTTCCATTAGTCGGCTTCCTCGCTGAATAATAGTAACATTAACCTCTCTAGTACGCAAAGCTGCTGCTAATTCGAGCCCTAATAATCCTCCCCCTACAATAACGACATGTTGCTTGTCTTGAGATAGACCCGAAGCATTTAAATATGTTTTTAAATCATCTGCATCACCTCTATTACGCATCGTAAAACGTCCTGGTAAATGGATCGGAACTTCTTTCGGTACAAAAGCTCTACTACCTGTAGCCATTAACACTACATCATAATCATACTTTTCTCCCTTACTATCTAAAATATACTTATCATCTCGATTAATTTCTGTTGCAGGGTTATTAGTTTCTAAACGAATATTAAAACGTTCTAACTCTCCTGCTCTTAGTTTTTGAAGTTGCTCCCATGTCAATTCTTCAGAAACATATTCTGGTAACAATACACGGTTATAAAAAGGATATGGTTCTTTACAGAATACGGTAATCTCGTCTTCTTGATTATTTTCTCTATAAGTTTGAATAAAACGAAAAGCCGCAGTTCCTGCCCCTACAATACAAATCTTTTGCTTTTTCTTTTCGAATTTTGTAATCTGAACAGCAGAATACTTAAAATCTGGCTCTTTCGAAATTGGATCTACAATACTTGTAGTTAAGTTATTTACCCGAGCATAATCGTTTCCAAAAACTTTACCCCAGTGTATCGGCATAAATACAACCCCTTTACCTACAGAATCTGTAATTACAACTTTGACTTGTGTCTCTCCTCTTTTACTAGTTATTGTAGCAATACTACCATCTTTTAACCCTCTTACAAATGCATCTACTTGATTCATTTCTATGTAAGGATCTTCTATATGTGTTAATAATCGGTTTACTTTACCTGTTTTTGTTCTAGTATGCCATTGGTCACGAATACGGCCAGAAGTTAGTATTAACGGATGCTCGTCTGTAATTTCTTCTGAAGTCGGCATGGTAAACTTAGGAAGCATAAACTTTGCTTTACCATTATCTGTGTAGAATTTATTATCTGTAAACAAACGTGGGGTTCCTGGGTGACCCACAGCAGGAACTGGCCATTGAAAAGTCCCTTCTGTTTTTAAACGTTCGTAACTTAAACCTGTAATATCGATCGAAGTTCCTTCCGTCATTTTCACGTACTCATCGTACACCTCTGAAACATCTGTATAATTAAAACTTTCGTAACCCATTTTCTGAGCGAAGCGCCAGATAATTTCTACATCTGGTAATGCTTCTCCCGGAGCATCTACTACTTTGCTTAAATGAGAAATACGACGTTCACTATTGGTCATTGTCCCTTCCTTCTCTGCCCAAGCTGCTGCTGGTAATACAACATCTGCATATTCTAAAGTTTCTGAACGATCTGATATTTCTTGAACAACTACAAATTTTGCTTTCTTAAGTGCGGCTTCTACTTTATTCGAATTTGGTAAACTAACTAATGGATTCGTACAAGCCACCCATATGGCTTTTAATTCTCCTGACTCTAAAGCATCTACCATTTGGGTTGCGGTAAAACCAGGTTTTCCTGAAATTTCTTTTCCCCCCCAAAAGTTTGCTACTTCTTTTCTATGTTCTGGATTCCCTAAGTCTTTATGCACTGCTAGTAAACTAGCCATCCCTCCGACCTCTCTACCTCCCATTGCGTTAGGCTGACCAGTTAAAGAAAATGGCCCAGAACCTGGTTTACCAATTTGACCTGTCATTAGAGACAAGTTCAGTAATGCATTGTTTTTATAAGTACCTATAGAACTTTGATTTAGTCCCATTGCCCAAAGTGTCATAAAACCTTTGGCATCACCTATTAAATCTGCTGCCTTCTTTATATCTTCTACAGGAATACCGCATATTTTTGCGGCTTCTTTAATTGAAGTTTGCTTGATCTGCTCTTTTATAACTTCGAAGTTGTCTGTATAATTCTCGATAAAGTTTTTATCGATTTTTTTCTTCTCTATTAATCGTAAAGCAATAGCATTGTACAGAACTACATCCGTACCTGGTAATAATTGTAAATGTACATCTGCTAAATCGCAAGTTTGTGTTTTTCTTGGATCTACAACTATAATCTTTACGTCGGGATTTTTTTCTTTGTGTGCCTCTACCCTTCTCCATAAAATGGGATGACACCACGCTGGATTTGCTCCTGCAACCATAAACAAGTCCGCCTCTTCGATATCAGCGTAAGCAATTGGAACACTATCTTCCCCTAAGGCTTGTTTATATCCCATTACCGCCGAACTCATACATAAACGTGAATTCGTATCGATATTATTAGTCCCTATAAAACCTTTGGTAATTTTATTGAACAGATAATATTCTTCTGTCAAACATTGTCCTGACACATAAAAACCTACACTATTAGGTCCATGTTTTTCGATAATAGATCTAAAAACAGCCGCGGTACGATCTAATGCCTGATCCCATGATACATCTTGTAATTCATGATTCTTGCTCCATCGCATTTGCGGTTTTAATAATCGGTCTGTTTTATCTTGAACTACGTGATGTAAATTCATCCCTTTAGAACAAAGCTTACCTTCGTTCACTGGGTGATCTTTATCTCCTTCAATACTTAAAACTCCATTAGCATCTTTAGTTGCTACAATACCACAACCTACACCACAATAAGAACAGGTTGTTTTGAATTTTGGGTTTACCGACATATTTCTACACACTTGTTTGAATTGACAAAATTACGTATAAATACTTAACAAACTAAGTAGAATACTTAGTTTTAACGAGTTCATAAAAAAAGCGACCTCTGTGTAGAGATCGCTTTTAAAAATAATATTATCAGTTTCTATCATTGATTATTCTTTGATAATCTTCTTTGTTACCGTTCCTTCAGAAGTTTCTACAACAGCTACATAGACTCCTGGAGTTAAACTAGAAACATCTACTGAATTTGCAACTAAAGCTCCCGTTAGATCAAAAGTACTCACAGATAGTATAGATATATTTCCAAAAACTTCTAAAGTTTCTCTGACTGGATTTACAATTGAAATAAGATCTTCAACGGTTGTAACATCCTGAACACTTAAACTTCCATCTTCTGTAACTGTCGGTACGTCAACATACGAAGAAGTATTTCCGACACCATCTTCTGCTTGTACTACAAAATTATTAACTGCATTTTGAGTAAGATTAACAGAAATACTCCAATTACCACTATTTACCACATCCGAATCTAACGCAGTTGTACTATCAGCCTCTCCATCATTATTACTATCTTCATAAACATATATGATAACTCCTTCTTCCGAATGACTTCCTGAAATTGTAATATTATCCGCATCAATAGTAAGAGTATTTGTTGGTAAAGTTACTACTGGATCTACTGGTGCTACACCATCATAAGTTAAGGACAACGTATTTGAAACCTCGTTACCATTTCCTGCTAAATCTGTCGCTACCATACTGGCCACAGAAACTGAAACTGATGTACCGGTTGGCTCTAGATTAAATGTAAAAATTGTATTATCTATAGTAGAAAAATCAGTCACTGTACCATTTGTTACGGAAATATCTGTAGAGGTAAAACCTGATACTTCTTGACTAAATGTGATCGTCACAGGAATAGGATCGTCGTTAGTTGGGTCAGTTGATGTTGTTGAAACTGTAACCGTTGGTGACATAGTATCAATCGTAGCTTGTTGAGATGAAGAGTTTAAAGAAACTCCATTTAATGTCGAAGTTGCAATAAAAGTAGCAGTTCCTTCTCCTAAAGCTCCTGGAGCTGTATAACTAAACTCTCCTGCAGCATTCGTTACAGCACTTGCTACTAAGAAAGATATTGGTGTTCCGTTAACAGTGAAAGTAACTAAGGAATTTGGTTCTGCAGTTCCTGTTACTGTTAAAATGGTATCACTGGTGATATAATCTGAATCGCTTGCACCTGTATCGTCAGAAATACCTGTTACAACTACAGGGGTATCATTTACTTGGGTCACTGTGATCGTAAAAGTCTGGTCTGCCGAAGTATCATCTCCTCCATTAGCAGTACCCCCATTATCCGAAATACTTACAGTAACTTCTGCTGAACCAAATGCGTTTGCTGCTGGAGTATAGGTCAAATTACCTGTAGATTCATCTATATCTGGCTGAACGGAAAACAAGGCATTATTATCATTAGTTACATTAAAAGTTAAAACTTGAGTATCACCATCTCCATCATCTATACTTGTTGCCCAACCATTCACTTCCTGAGCTCCGGCATCTTCAGTCACCGTTTCATTTGCTCCTTTAGTAAAACTAGGTTCATCATTTACTGAGTTAACAGTAATCGTAAACATTTGTGTCTCGAAGGTATCATCACCTCCATTAGCTGTTCCTCCATCGTCTGTTAAAACTATACTTACAGTTGCAACTCCACTGACACCTATAGCTGACGTATATGTCAAATTACCACTAGAGTTAATAGCTGGTTGAGTGGAAAATAAAGAATTATTATTGTTAACAACTGTAAAAGTTAACGTTTGAACCGCATCAGCATCTCCATCTTCTAAATTTGTAGCCCAACCATTTACTGTTTGTGCTCCTGCGTCTTCATTCACAACCTCATTGGCTCCTTTAGTAAAGCTTGGTTCGTCATTTACCGCAGTAACACTTACAGTTGCTTGTACTGGCCCAGTACTTTCATCATCACCGTCATCTTTAGCAGTAATAGTAAATGCATCTAATGTTCCATTAGCATTCAATGCAGGCGTCCAAGAAGCACTTTTAGAAGCTGTGATCTCGTCATTTGTACCTGAAGCAAATGCAGAACCACCAATCATTAATGTTCCCGTAGAAACTGATTGTACGACAAAAGCATCTACTGTACCATCTACATCAGCTTCATTTCCTTGTGCTGCTATTTCTGCAAATGTAATTTCTACAGCAGTATCTTCATCTGTATCTTCTACATCACTTGCTAAGGCTGTAAAGGTTGGAGGAGTATTAGAAGCAGCTGCTGCACTCCAAATAACATTATCTAAACCTCCTACAAAAGCACTTCCATCTAAAAAAGTAATTTCTACAACATCTACATCCTGAAATTTAGAATCAGAAGAGATATCTACAACATAAAGCGTATCTAAACTACTTGCTGGTGTGAAGTTAGTCGATCCCGTTGAGACCATATTTTTAAACCCCGTGATAACAAGTGTTTCAGGAAGATCAAAACAACCAAAGTCATTAACGAAAGTAAACCCCTCTAAAGTAAACTCATTTCCGTCAGTCCTAGCTATCGTAAGTTTTGTAATTGTTCCCCCTGTAGATTCTATAAAGCTAATACTTGAGGGATAACAACTACCCATATGCCCCGTACGATACTGATAACCCGGAGCCTCAGATGCCGATGAAAATGTAAATTGTACTCCGCTGTTCGTTAATGTAAACGTGTTTAAATCTTGTGCATTAGTCCCTATACCATCAAAAGTGATAGTATTTTGACCAAATACATTGAGAAAATATCCAACGGATAATAGTAAATAAAAGAATAGTTTTTGTTTCATGATAATTCAATATTTAAATAGTTAATAATTATAGTTACCCAAAAAGAAAGAAACTCCTTCCTTTTAAGTAACTAATTGATTTTAAGTTTATTTAATTTCTAGATGGATAGATTCCAAATAATGCAATAATATAATTAATGGCCTGAAAAGGTTGTCTATTTTCATGATCCCCATTCCCACCTGTATTCCCAACAGCAACACTTACATTGTTAGCTGCCATTGTAGTAGTATTAGCATTATTCGTATACACATTTGTTCCTGCCCCTGGTGCACCAAAGTTGCGCCCCGCTGGTTGATTGGAATTTGCAAAACTAGGTGGAACAAAAGAAGCCTGTACAGTACCTGCAGCAGAGTGACTATGAGATGGAATCTGTGTTGAATTTAAAATTACATATTCAACTCCCCCTTTTTGACCTTCCCTATAACTAGACAAACCAGGACCATGACGAGGCCCTATCACTGCTCGACCTCTTAAATCTGGTAGCCCAAAGGTAGTACGACCATCGCCGCCATAAATAGTCCCTACAAGGGAAAATAATGCTGAATTTGATGAAATTGATAATAATTGCCCATCGCAAAATGCCCAACCTCTTGGAGCAAAATTACCTGCAAAAAGGGTAATCTCTGCTAAAAATGGATCTGCTGCCATAATATGAAAAATTTAAATTGGTTACTTGTTTTGTTAGGGTGTACGACAAATTTCCTTTATGCTGCGTTTTGACATAATTGTTTAATTCTGTGCTGTTGTTTGCTTTTGTAGACAACTCTTAGCTGTGCCATTTGTTGGAACCCTTTAATAGTCCATCTTTGTCCTGAGAGTTTT
>CALFUO010000040.1 GCA_937929895.1 uncultured Aquimarina sp. | reverse complement strand
GCCTGTTTCTGAAATAGTGCTAAGAGACTAGTGTGTTATCGGTTTAAAGACTTATTTTGGGGGTGAAAGGATGCTTTTACTTTGATATCAGAGTAACAAAAAAAGGCCTACCATGTGGTAGACCTTTTTCAAAAATATGTTTTTGGATAAGATTAAGCTGTAGCAACCGCTTCTTCTTCCTCTTCTTTCTTTTTAGGCTCTTTTAAACCTACTTTCTGTGCTGTATCGTACATAATTGGTGTTGCGATAAATAAAGATGAATACGTACCTACAATCACACCGATAATTAACGAGAACATAAAACCTCTTAATGGTAATGCGAAAATAAAAATTGCAATTAACACTAATAATGTAGTTAAAGAGGTGTTTAAAGTACGAGATAGTGTACTGCTTAATGCAGAATCTACAATGCGGACTAACTTCCAATCTTTGTGATCATCTAAGAATTCACGGATTCTATCGAATACAACCACGGTATCATTCAAAGAGTAACCAATTACCGTTAAGATAGCAGCAATAAATGCTTGATCGATTTCTAAGCTAAATGGCATGATGTTGCGTAGTAAAGAAAATAATCCGAGTACGATTACGACATCATGAAATACAGCAGCAACAGCACCTAAAGAGAATTGCCATCTGCGGAAACGGAATAAGATATATAAGAATACTACAATTAAAGATCCTAATACAGCCCAAAGTGCATTCTTTTTGATATCATCAGCAATAGTTGGTCCCACTTTAATAGAAGACATAATTCCTTCTACCTTATCAGAACTTTCAGAGATAAAATCTTGGTAGGTTAATCCACTAGATAAATGAGGTTTTAATCCGTCGTATAAGCTTTTTATAATTTCGTTATCAACTTCTCTAGATGTTTCGTCTATTTTGTAGTTTGTAGTAATTTTTAACTGATTACTAGTTCCCGAAGTTTTTGCTTCAACACTTCCAAACACTTTAGTTAATTCTTCATCTATCTGAGTTGCATTGATGTCTTTATTAAATCGAACCGTATAGCTTCTTCCTCCAACGAAATCGACCCCTTGGTTTAGTCCATTCGTAAATAATGAAATAATACTTACGGTTAATAAAATTCCAGATATGATATAAGCAATCTTACGTTTCTTTAAGAATTCAATATTAAGATTCTTGAACCAGTTCTTAGTAATTGCAGTAGAGAATGTAAATTCTTTTCCGTTTTTAGCAAAGCTATCGATTAATAAGCGAGTGATGAAAATAGCTGTTATTAATGAAGTTGCAATACCTACTAATAATGTGTAAGCAAAACCTTTAATAGGACCAGAACCTACTAAGAATAAAATGATACCAGTAAGACCTGTAGTGATGTTTGCATCTAAGATCGATGATAATGCATTTTTAAAACCATCTGCAATAGCACTTTTTTGAGATTTACCTTTAGTTAATTCTTCGCGAATACGCTCGAATATCAGTACGTTAGCATCTACAGACATACCAATTGTTAATACAATACCTGCAATACCAGGTAATGTTAAAACGGCTTGTTTACCAGCTAACCATCCAAAAATGAATAAGATATTTACGATTACAGCGATATCGGCTAAAACACCAGCTTTTCCATAATAGAAAATCATCCAAGCCAAAATTAAGATCAAACCGATAATAAACGACATTACACCACTTTGTATCGCTTCTTTTCCTAAAGAAGGTCCAACGATAGAGCTTTGAATAATTTCTGCTTTCGCTGGTAATTTACCTGCTAATAATATGTTAGCTAAATCTTTTGCTTCTAGTACATCGAAGTTTCCTGTGATTTCACTGCGCCCTCCAGAAATCGGACCACTACTTACACCAGGAGCAGAGTATACAACATTATCTAATACAATAGCTATTTGACTTTGGTTTTTAGAAGCACGTCCGGTCATTTCTTCCCATACTTTAGCACCTCTTCCATTTATTTGCATGCTAACAGCAACATTTCCTAATTGACTATAGGTTTGTTGTGCATCAGTAATTACGTTTCCAGATAGTTCAGGTGAATTTTGGCGATTCGCTTTTATAGCATAAAGGTCAAAAGACTCAGCGTCATCATTAGCTTTACCCCAAGCAAAACGCATATAACGTTGCTCGCCTTGTAATAGATTTCTTACTTTAGAACTGTTTAAATGTCCCATGAACTGAGCAGTATCCTTTTTTGCAACAGTAGCAACTACTGGTTGACCAGGGTAAGGTTGTCCTTGGATTAAGTCGAAGATAGGGTTAGTAACCTTTGCTTCTTCTTTTTCCGCATCTTCGGCGTCTTCTAAAAGATCTGCGATAGCATCTTCTTCTTTCTTTTCTTCGGTAGCTTCAGTTTTTGCTTCCTCTTTTGGTAAATCAGCTTTTACTACTTCGTTAGCTTGTGCTAAGAAGGAGAATACTTCCTCTGATTTGTATACATCCCAGAACTCTAATTGCGCCGTGCTTGTGATTAAATCTTCAACACGTTTGATATCCTTTGCGCCAGGAAGTTCAATTAATATTCTTCCAGATTCACCTAAACGTTGAATATTAGGTTGTGTGACCCCAAATTTATCAATACGCTCACGTAATACTTCGAATGCAGAGATGATAGATTCATCAATCTTTCTTCTAATAATTGGTTTAACTTCATCATTAGTCATTTCTAATTTGATGTCGTCACTTAAATCTTTAGTAGCGAAAATCTCAGTTGAAGCTAGTTTTGCATCTGGAAGAGCATCGAAAGCTTTAAAGAAAGACTCTACGAAAGGCTCTTGGGCATCTTTTTGAATTTGATCAGCGTCAATTAATGCTTTGTTAAAAGCAGGATTTTTCGACTGATTTGCTAGACCTTTTAAGATGTCTTTTACAGAAATTTGAAGGATTACGTTGATCCCTCCTTTAAGGTCAAGTCCTTTGTTTAATTCCTTTTTCTTGGCATCGTTGTAAGTCATGCCTAAGAAAAGCTCTTCATTTCCTATGGAATCTAAGTAGCTTTCTTGTGCAACTTCTCTTAACGAAGCATAATCCTTTGTTCCTTCAGCATATTTTGCTGTTGCATAGGCCTTAGCTTCTTTCTCTTTAGCATTTGTAATAAATGTATACGACAATTGGTAAATACATACCAAGCCAAATAAAATGGCAAATGCGCGTATCAGTCCTTTATTCTGCATTATATATCAGTATTAATTAGATGTAATTTCAAAAACGAGCAAATATAACTTATCGGTGGTGAAACGCAAATTATTTTTTAGTTAAGGACTTGTGTCTATGAAGAAAATTAACTAATTGTAGTGCTTTTTGAAGATTTGTACTAAAATTTGAGGTGGAATAATCTTGTTTTCATAATTATTCATCTGTTGAAGCACGTCATCAATTGCAGAAGAGGGTAGTCCCATTTTTAGTCCAAAATTTTTTAAAGTCACGATTTCATCTATACTTGTTCTATTATCGATATTCATTACCAAAACTAATCTGTAAAATT
Source organism: uncultured Aquimarina sp. (assembly GCA_937929895.1). Taxonomy (GTDB): domain Bacteria; phylum Bacteroidota; class Bacteroidia; order Flavobacteriales; family Flavobacteriaceae; genus Aquimarina. Next base: position 15,854 of record CALFUO010000040.1, on the reverse strand, counting down.
GAAGGATACTTTCGGGTTCACTTTGTATAATTTTACTGATAACAGGTGTTTTTATTAACGAATCGACTTCTTGACCACTTATTTCTAAGGTAATTGCAATTGCTTTAATCAGTTTTATTTCGTCGTCTGTTATTTTACGATCTACTCTGGCGATGATTATAAGATCAGAGAGTAAAGCAAGTTTTTCTTTCTTAGTGTGATCCATTTTGTGGTATCTGTTTAGAGAGATAAGTTACGGATTCATTGGTTTTGAAATAAGAATTTTTAGGACTATTGAATAAATATAAAGTCTAAAATCTTTTCAGTTACCTTTGCAACATGGGTTTAACAAACAATGATATTTTTAAAAAATTACGTGTAGCACATCAATTGAAAGATGAAGATATTGTTAAAATATGTGCTTTGGTAGATTTTAAAATTACGAAAAGTGAGCTAGGAGCAATCTTCAGAAGTGAGAAGCATCCGAAGTATGTAGAGTGTGGCGATCAGTTACTGCGTAATTTTTTAAACGGTCTTATTATTCATCTTCGTGGACCAATGCCAGAAAAGCCTAAACCCACTTCGGTAAAGAAACCTAATATAGAACAGAAACGCCCCCAAGTTAAAAGACAATTTACTAGAAAGAAATAGGTTTCATAGTATTTCTTACTTCATGATTCTTCAAATTATCTTTTTTAACGTCTAATCTTATATAGTTTTTCATTGGTGTCCGATTAAATTTTCTAAAAACCTGACAAGGTTTTTAAACACTGACTTTAAGATAGTTTTTGAAATTCAAAGCATGCTTTTCGGTTTATATCAAAGAAATCATGTTTGTGTTTAAAACAAACAATGAAAATCAGTTGTATTCAGTGTGTTATGGACACAATCTTGATTCCTGTTTCTTGAAGCGAAGCGATCTTGAATCTTTATCGGACACTAATGATAGTTTTTTTAAGTACTTCGACGAAGATTTGTAGAATTCGATGATTTAAGTTTTGTAATTGATTTTGAGTATATTTAGTTTGTAATCAAATATTTAAACTTAAAATCAAATGCAAACAACACAAGAAGTAACTGATGTTGCGAAATCAGTAGGTTTAGAAGCTGGTGGTACAATTATGGATTCTTTAGGTGGTTTTATGACTGCTATACAAGAAGGAGTAGGTAATTATGGATTGAAAATAGTAGGGGGAATTGTAGCCCTAATTATTGGTCTATGGATTATTAAAATGGTGATGAAAGCAGTTACCACAGGTTTTGATAAAAGCAATATTGATGGTACACTAAGGCCTTTCTTAAAAACCTTAGTAGGTTTTTTGTTAAAAGTTTTACTATTTATTTCTATCGCAGGTATTGTTGGTATTCCAACAGCAACTTTTGCGGCTTTGTTAGCAGCAGTTGGGTTGGCGATCGGAGGTGCCTTCAATGGGTCTTTAGGACATATGGCTGCTGGGGTAATGCTATTAGTTTTTAGACCTTTTAAAGTAGGGGATCTTATAGAAGTTGACGGACGCTTAGGATTTGTAAAAGAAATTTCAGTTTTTGTAACAATTTTAGAGACTTTTCAAAATAAAACAGAGATTATTCCGAATGGAACAATTACAGCAGGTACTATTACTAACCTGACAACTGTCGGACATCTTCGAGTAGATATGCCTTTTGCGATTAAATATGGTACGGATATTAAAAAAGCAAAAGCGATTGTAATGGGGGTGTTAGAAAATGATCAGAATGTTTTAAAAGAACCTGCGCCAAGAGTAGCAGTAAATAATTTAGGAGCCAATGGGGTAGAGCTACTGGCTTTACCATATTCAAATACAGATGTGTATTGGGATGTGTATTGGGATACACGTCAAAAAATCGTTGAAGCTTTAGGAGAAGCTGGTTACGAAGCACCGCTTCCACAGCGTTTAGTTACTATGCAGAATGCATAATAGGACTAGACAATAGGTAAGTAAAAAACACAATCTGAATATTCAGATTGTGTTTTTTTATAGAAAATGTTATAGGTTAATTATAACTCAGTACTATAGTGTACATCACTTTGAGAACGGATTTTATCTGCAGCTTGTTCAGCAGTAATATCACGTTGAGGGTTAGCAAACATTTCGTAACCGACCATAAACTTCTTAACCGAAGCAGAACGTAATAATGGCGGGTAGAAACTCATATGCATATGCCATTCTGGGTGATCTTCTCCATCAGTTGGAGCTTGGTGAATACCCGCAGAATAAGGGAAAGACGTTTTGAAAACGTTATCCATTTTAATAGTCAATGCTTTTAATATTTCAGCATAAGCTAATTTTTCTTCATCAGAGAATGTAGAAATATTAGCATGCTTCTTACGCGGAATGATCATCGTTTCGTATGGCCAAACTGCCCAATAAGGAACCAAGGCAACAAAATGTTCATTTTCGATCAAGATACGCTCTTTCTCTTCTAATTCTTGCTCTAAGTAAGCTTCTAAAAGAGATTTTTGGTTGGCAGTCCAGTATTCTAAAAGTTTAGCGCCTTTCTTTTTAATTTCTTCTGGAATCGAACGTTGAGACCAGATTTGTCCATGTGGGTGTGGGTTACTACACCCCATGATGTCACCTTTGTTCTCAAAAATTTGAACGTAGTTAATTCCATCTCTAGCTCCTAAGTCATTAAATTCCTTTTGCCATAATTCGATTACTTTTTTTATATCAGCAACCTCCATTAATGGTAAAGTCAAACTGTGATTCGGAGAGAAACATACTACACGGCAAATACCAGTTTCTGTTTCTGCTTTTAATAAGCCTTTTTCGAAAGTCTCGTGCGGTACATCCTGTAATAAAGCAGCAAAATCATTCGTAAAAGCCCAAGCTTCAGTATAGTTTTCATTTACAGCTCCACCAGCTCTTTCATTGCCAGGACATAAATAACAGTTTTCGTCGTAAGTAACTTGTGATAGTGGTGCAGGCTTTTCTTCTTTACCTTGCCAAGGACGTTTTGTACGGTGTGGGGAAACTAATACCCATTCTCCCGTCAAAATATTATATCTTCTGTGCGGATTCTCGTTAAAATCTACGTTGCTCATGCTATTGTAGTGTTTAGATAGATTATACTATTGCAGTTCCTTCGCTAGGTTTAGCAAAGAAAGATGTTAAATCGATTTTGAATTTTTCTTTATACGCCTTAGAAGCTGCTTCTACAAACTCTTCTATAGCATCTTGATGAATAAGGTTAATGGTACAACCACCAAAACCACCACCCATCATACGAGACCCTAAGATACTATCGTAATCTTTAGAGAAGGCTACTAAGAAGTCTAATTCTTCGCAACTAACTTCGTATTTGTTTTGAAGTCCATCGTGAGAACCATACATCATCTCTCCAAAAGTTTTTAAGTCATTAGACTTTAATGCAGCAACCGCTTTTTCAACTCTTAAGTTTTCTTCGATTACGTAGCTAGCACGTTGGTAAGCGATTGGCTCTAATTTATCTTTGTACTCGTTTAATAGATCTAAACTTACATCTCTTAAAGACTTTACGTTAGTATGTTTAGCAGCGATAGCTTCTACTACAGACCCACATTCTGCTACCCGAGTATTGTAAGCACTATCTGCTAAGTTGTGAGATACATTCGTATTCATTAATAATACTTTATATTCTCCGAAATCAGCAGGGATATATTGATGTTCTATAGATTGACAATCTAATTGGATCACATGACCGTCTTTACTCATTACAGATGCATACTGATCCATAATACCACATTGGGTACCTACATAAGTATGTTCTGCTTTTTGACCGATTTTTACAATTTCTAACTTGTCAAAACCTAAGTCAAATATTTCGTTTAGTCCATATGCTAATCCACATTCTAAAGCGGCAGAAGAGCTAATTCCAGACCCCATAGGTAAATAGCTGTCAATAATACAATCGAAAGCCCCAACAGTTTTCCCTCTTTCTTGTATTTGGTTAATAACACCTAATACATAATTTTCCCATTCTTTATCACTTGGTTTAACTTCTTTAATATTAAAAGTTAACATCGTGTCGAAAGTAGCGCTGTATACATTACAAATATCTCCTTCTGTTTTCTGAAACTGGAATACAATATGTTTATCTATAGCAGTAGGAAGTACGAATCCGTTATTATAATCAGTGTGTTCACCAATTAAATTAATTCTTCCAGGAGAATTAATTTTTAAAGTAGGTTTAAAATTAGCTACAAAATCACTGTATTGATCACTTTTAGTCGCTGTCATAAATATGGACTTATTATCGAAATATTAGGCGACAAATATAACAATTGTAAGGAAGAAAAGAATAGCTGTGAAGAACAACAAAAAAATGTCGTCCAAAAGACTTAAAAAATTACTAATAGGTGTTCGGTATTTGCAAAAATTTAGTAAGAGAAACATTTCTTAAGCCCTGTTGATTTTTGGTGAAATACAACTATTACGTATTCGTTGTGCTTTGGGTAATTTTTTAGGATATCAATTAATAATCAATCAAAATATTAGATAGTTGTGAATAATGCATTTCGGCAAAAAAAAACAAAGGAATAAAGCCTTTGATTTTCTATTTTTGGATTGCCCATTAGGGCATGAATTAAGCTTAGTGGAAGCCTTGAGCAAGCTTCCCGTTATAGAGTTTAGTTTTTTGATTAGTTGTTATTCCAGGCAGGTGACTGCCTGGATTTTTTTTGCTTGATCCCAAATTCTGTGTTAGAACTTCGTTATGAGATTGTGATATACTATAAAAACTAGTGTTTTCTTAATTTCAACATAGCATCGCTATGGTTAAATTGAAAAATACAGTTTACGATAGTATTTGCAGTAGATTACGATCGGAATAGATTTTCTAACACATAATTTGGGTTCATGTTTAACTGAAATAAAAGCTTACTTTTAAACCCAATTATAAGATGACACCTTTTAAAAGGGATATAAATCAAATTTTTAGAAATGATTATTTTGCAAGAAATAGGAAATTTATCTGACGGTTCGGTCGTTAAAAAATATATTTTAACTAACGATAATGGTTTCGAAGTGCATATACTAAGTTATGGTTTATACATTCAGAAGATCATTTACCCTGATGGTACAGATATTGTTTTAGGGTACGATACTTTAGAAGAATACAAAAATGATAATTATTATTTAGGGTGTATTGTCGGGAGAAATGCAAATCGTCTATCTAATGCATCAATAATCATAAATGGTAAAGAGGTAAAGTTATCTGAAAACGAATCACCCAAGCAATTACACGGAGGTTTCGAAGGTTTTCATAGACAAAATTGGATAGGAGAGGTTGAAGGAGAAGTGCTTACATTAAAATATTTTAGTAAGGATGGAGAAGAGGGGTATCCCGGGAATTTAGAGGTAAGTAGCTCTTTCGAATTAACAAATGATAATCAGTTAATTATCGACTATAAGGCAACTTCCGATCAGGATACCGTAGTTAATTTAACAAGACATGACTATTTTAATCTGTCAGGGTATCAATCAAAAGAGATAAAAGAACATCAAGTTCAAGTCAATTCTAGTTTCTACACAGAGAACGATTCTACAAATGTACCTACAGGACAAATAAAAAGTACTAAAGAAGGCATTCTAGATTTTTCGGAGTTGAAAGAAATTGGTAATCAATTACAGAGCTTTGAAGGAGAGTTACCGATGGGGTACGATCATAATTATGTTATCGATAAGTCATTAAATGAACTTGGAGCAGCTGGAATTGTAAGATTTGAAAATAAGAGTTTAGCCATTTTTACGACTCAGCCAGGTGTTCAATTATATACAGCTGCTTATGTAAATGATTTAATTGGTAAAGGTGGGGCAGTATATGGACCATATGCTGGATTGTGTCTAGAAACACAACATTTTCCAGATGCTACCAAACTATCCCATTTCCCTTCAACGATTTTAAAGGAGAATGAGGAGTATAAACACCAATTAATTTATAAATTTGCTAATTCGTAACAACAATACTTTTAGTAGTTTTCGTAGCTGCTAAATAAAAGCTAATCTGTCAATCAACATGAAAGTACTAGTAACAGGTGGTCTAGGATTTATAGGATCGCACACTGTAGTAGAGCTTCAAAACGAAGGTTATGAAGTTGTGATTATCGATAATTGTTCTAACTCTTCGGAAGAAGTTTTAGACGGAATCACTAAGATCTCAGGAAAACAACCAATTTTCGAAAAGATCGATCTAAGAGATAAACCTAAAGTAATAGATTTCTTTCAAAGACATCAGGATGTTAAAGGTGTGATTCACTTTGCAGCATCGAAAGCGGTTGGCGAAAGTGTACAAATTCCTTTAACATACTACGAGAATAACATTGGTACTTTAGTATACTTATTACAAGAATTACAGAAAAAAGATGATGCTAGTTTTATTTTTAGTTCTTCTTGTACCGTATATGGTCAAGCTGATGAATTACCTATCACAGAAGGAGCACCAGTAAAACCTGCAGAATCTCCATATGGTAATACAAAGCAAATTGGCGAAGAGATTATTAGGGATACTTGTAAAGTAACCCCACAATTAAAGGCGATTGCTCTACGTTATTTTAACCCAATTGGTGCACACGAAAGCGGAGAGATAGGCGAGTTACCATTAGGGGTACCACAAAACTTAGTGCCATTTATTACGCAAACAGCTGTAGGTTTACGTGAACAATTATCTGTTTTTGGAGACGATTATCCAACAAGTGATGGTACTTGTGTAAGGGATTATATCCATGTAGTAGATTTAGCTAAAGCTCACGTTGTGGCTTTGAGTAGATTAATAGGAAATAAGAATAAAGAAAATTACGAAGTATTCAATATCGGTACAGGTACAGGTAGTTCAGTTTTAGAAGTAATTAATTCTTTCGAAAAGGTTTCTGGAGAAAAATTGAACTATAAAATGGCTCCCCGTAGAGAAGGTGACGTTACAGCGGCATATGCTGATACAAGTCATGCAAACGGAGAATTAGGCTGGAAAGCAACGTCTTCTTTAGACGAAGCAATGTCGACAGCTTGGAAATGGGAGCAAAAAGTGCGCTCGTAGGCTCAAAATACATAAATTGTCTATATAAAAGCCATCGTTTTAATTTAAAAAACGATGGCTTTTTTTATATTTTCGAATATCAATTCTAGCAAAAGTTAGAATAACGATAACGTTTGAATATTTATATAATTAGTTACATGAAAAAACTATTTTTCATTTCGGTCATATTATTGATGACGATTGTTTCTTGTAGAGGAACAATTAAAACGGCATCTAATTTACCTTCTAGAGAAGTTGACTTTAATTTCGATTGGAAATTTAAAGAATTAAAAGATACATTAACACTTAAACATCTTCCGCTAAAGGATGCAGCATGGCGAGATATTCGATTACCTCACGATTGGAGTGTAGAGCATTCTTTTAAAGAGAATTTAGAAGGTGCCACAGGGTATTTACCAGGAGGAGTTGGAGTGTATCAAAAGCATTTTACAACAGATGTCGACGCTAAAGAGAAAAGTGTTTATGTATTATTCGATGGAGTGTATAATAATGCTACATTTTGGTTAAACGGCAAACGTTTAGGAGAGAACCCTTATGGATATTCTCCGACCTATTTCGATTTGACACCTTATTTAAAAGAAAAAGGACAAGAAAATGTGATTACCGTTTATGTAGATCGTTCGAGATACGTAGATAGTCGTTGGTATACAGGTAGCGGAATTTACAGAAATGTAAAACTAGTAACCGTAGATCGATTACATATACCGATTTGGGGGACCTTTGTTACTACACCAGAGATTACTAAGGAACAAGCTAAAGTCGATATCAATATTACTGTTGCCAATCAGAATTTGACGAAGAATACATTTACAATTACAACTAATATTCTTGATCCTAAAGGAAACCAGGTGGCTACAGCAAGCAGCGACGGAAGTTTAGGAAAAGAAAAAGAGCAAGTATTCAAGCAATCTTTAGAGGTAAAAGAACCCTACCTATGGGATATCGATAGACCACAAATCTATAAAGCCATCACTACGATAGTGAAAGAAGGTACTGTGGTTGATAGCTACGAAACAAAATTTGGTATTCGTTCATTAAGACACGATAAAGAACAAGGCTTCTTTTTAAATGGGAAATCGACTTATGTAAAAGGGGTTTGCTTACATCATGATGCTGGTTTAGTTGGGGCAGCGGTACCTAAAGGGGTTTGGAGAAGAAGATTACAAGCACTAAAAGACGGTGGAGTAAATGCGATTAGAACTTCACATAACCCATTTTCAGAAGAGTTTTATGATTTATGTGATGAAATGGGATTCTTAGTGCAAGCTGAAATCTTTGATGAGTTTGATAACCCTAAAGACAAACGTTTGAATAAGTGGGATAGACATAGTGATTATATTTCTAGGGGATATACAGAGTATTTTCAAAAATGGGCAGAAAGTGATTTAAAAAGAACGATGCTAAGAGATCGTAATCATCCATCTATTTTCGAATGGAGTATTGGTAATGAAGTTGAGTGGACGTATGAACATTATAAACATGTAAGTGGGCTTTGGGATCCCGGAACACGAGGATATTGGAATCGATTACCAGATTTGACCGCCAAAGAAATGCAAGAACGCTATAAAAATTTGCCTGATAGAAAATATAAATTAGCAAAAACAGCAGAGCGTTTAGCAAGATGGACCAGGGAAATGGATACTACACGCCCTGTGACGGCGAATTTAATTATTCCTGTAGCAAGTTTAGCTTCTGGGTTTGCACAGGCTTTAGATGTTGTTGGCTTTAGTTACCAAGTAAAACAATATGATTGGAGTAAGAATAATTACCCAGATCTTCATTTTACAGGAAACGAAAATTCGGGTACTTGGGAGGAGTGGAATTCGATTATAGAAAACCCTATGGTTTATAGTATGTATATGTGGACAGGGATTAACTACATGGGAGAAGCCAACAAGAAGTGGCCTCAAAAAGGATGGAAAGGTGATATGTTAGATTTCGCTGGTTTTAAAGTTCAAGGTTGGGATTATTTTAAATCGATTTGGAAAGATGAACCACATATTGCTTTGGGTACTTATGCTATTAAAGATTCTTTATACAAAATTGATAAGCTAAGTGGTCAGTTGAAACCATCAAAACCAAGTGCTTTAAAGTGGAATACTTCTAGGGCTTCAAAAAGTTGGAATTACCCAAAAGACAAAATGATTATTGTTGAAGTACCAACAAACTTACCAACAGCAGAATTGTTCTTAAATGGTAAGTCTTATGGTCGTAGAACATTGAGTAAACATCCGGATCATATTTTAAAATGGGCTATTCCTTTTGAAAAAGGAACCATAACAGCTAAATCAACATTTAACGGGAAAGAATATGTGACGAATCTTATTACAGATGAAGCAGTTTCTGAAATTAAAGTTACCACGGATAAAACTAAGTTAAAAGCAGATGGTTATGATGTGGCTCATATAATTGCTCAGTTGTATGATACCAATGGAAATGAAGTATATTCCAAAGAACAAGAATTTACTTTTACTATTGAAGGAGATGTTAAAGTATTGGGCGTAGATAATGGTTGGGTTAATAGCACTCAAGATTATCAAACCAATAAAGTAGTTACCCATAATGGACATGCAATGTTATTGCTACAGTCTCTAAAAGGGAAATCCCAAAAAGCTACCATTAAGGTATCTTCGAAGGGATTAGAGACGCAGGAAATTGTGGTAGACATTATTCCATAGTAGAAAAACAGGTTACATTATAAAATAAAAGCCACTATTTCGGGTAGAAACAGTGGCTTTTTATATTTTTACCTCTTTAAAAACAATGCTCAAACGTTAGAGCTATCTTTTACAAAATCACTGATGAAAAACTTTTTTATTCTAGTTTTAGCCATGATAGGGCTAGTTTCTTGCCAAGAAACCACTGCGACTAAGGTCGATTTAGAACGAACGAAAGATTTCAATTTCGATTGGAAATTTACCGAATTAAAAGATACGGTTACTTTAAAGAATCTTCCCTTAGCCGATAATGCTTGGAGAGATATTCGTTTACCTCATGACTGGAGTGTCGAGCATTCGTTTGACAAAGAGTTAGACGGTGCTACGGGTTATTTGCCAGGTGGAGTTGGAGTGTATCAAAAACATTTTACAACAGAAATAGCTACTAAAGAAAAGAGTGTTTATGTCTTGTTTGATGGTGTATATAATAACGCTAAGTTTTGGTTAAATGGAAAAGAATTAGGAGAAAATCCTTATGGATATTCACCTGTTTATTGGGATTTGACACCTTATTTAAAAGAAAAAGGACAAGAGAATGTATTGACAGTGTATGTAGATCGTTCTCGTTATGTAGATGGTCGTTGGTATCCTGGTAGTGGAATATACAGAAATGTAAAATTAGTAACTGTAGATAAGGTGCATATTCCTATTTGGGGAACGTTTATTAAGACTCCAGAAGTTTCTAAAGAAAAAGCAACGATTGATTTAGATATTAAAGTAGCCAATCAATCAGCGAGTGAAAGTACGGTTACCTTATCCACTAAAATTTTAGATGGCTCAGGAAATGAAGTAGCAAACGCTTCTAGTGAAGTGAAAGTAGCTTCGGGGAAAACACAAGAATTTAAGCAAAATTTTACGGTTACAAGCCCAAAACTTTGGCATTACAATACACCAAACATGTATAAAGCAGTTACGACAGTAACTGTTGGAAGTAACAAGATAGATGAATACACAACACCGTTTGGAATTAGAAAATTAGAATTCGAAGTTGGTAAAGGATTCTTCTTAAATGGAGAAAATACATTAATTAAAGGAGTGTGTATTCACCACGATGGGGGATTAGTAGGAGCTGCTGTACCAGAAGGAGTTTGGAGACGTCGTTTACAAACTTTAAAGGATGCAGGTGTTAATGGTATTCGTCCTTCTCATAATCCATTTTCTCAAGAATTTTTAGACTTGTGTGATGAAATGGGATTCTTAGTACAAGACGAAATTTTTGATGAATGGGATTACGCTAAGGATAAGCGTTTAAACTACCATGATAGAAGTGATGATTATATTTCTAGAGGGTATGTAGAGCATTTCCAGAAGTGGGCTAAAAGTGATTTAACAAGATCTATCTTAAGAGATCGTAATCATCCAAGTGTAATGCAGTGGAGTATTGGTAACGAAATAGAATGGACGTACTTACATTACCGTTTCCATACAGGGTATTTCCCTGATAGAAATGACCCTCAAAATCAACAGGGATATTGGAGTAATAACCCACCTAAATTTTCCCCAGAAGTGATTAAAGCGCGTTACGATGCAGAGCCAAAAGGAGAGTATATTTTAGTTGAAACGGCTAAAAAATTAAACAAGTGGGTGAAGGAATTAGATCCAACACGTACAACTTCAGCGAATCTGATTGTACCTTCTGTAAGTCATGTTAGTGGTTTTGCTGATGTAGTAGATATTGCAGGGTATAGCTATAGAAATAATGAGATTTCTTGGGCTCAGAAAAATTTTCCCCATAAACAAATTACCATTACAGAATGCCCAGGTAACTATAGTGACTGGAAAGCAGTATTAGATAACCCTGGAGTATACAGTATGTACATGTGGACAGGAATTGGATACTTAGGGGAAAAGCACGGAGATTGGCCAACAAAAGGAGGGTGGTCTGATATATTGAACCTAGCAGGATTTAAAGTACAAGGGTGGAACTATTTTAAGAGTATTTGGGTAGACGAGCCACATTTATCTTTTGGTACCATTACTTTAGATGCTTCAGGATATAAAAAGAAAAATTCGGCGCAAGAGTTACCAGAGAACTTTGTGGCCTACAACTGGAGAAATTCGAACATGCACTGGAACTACGAAGAAGGTGAAAATGTAGTAGTAGAGCTGTCTACAAATTTAGATAAGGTAGCATTATTCTTAAACGGAAAATCTTTAGGGTTTAAAGAACTGAAAGATTCACCAGACCGTATTTTACGTTGGATTATGCCTTATGAGACAGGTACATTAGAAGCTAAAGGAACTTATAATGGTAAAGAAATCGTAAAGACTTTAGAAACTACAACAGAAGTAACAGGGTTCACAGTTACTCCAGATAAGACTTCACTAAAAGCAGATGCTTATGATGTAGCACATTTAGTGGTGCAATTAGTAGATGCAAAAGGTAGACCTGTAAAAACAACCAATAAGAAAGTGACTTTCGAAATTAAGGGAGCAGCTAAATTATTAGGGGTTGATACTGGTGAAGACGATTATGTGCAAGACTTTCAATCTGATAATTTAGTAACAGCTAGAGGTAGAGCTTTAGCGATTATTCAATCTAAAAAAGTTGTAGGGCCAGTTACGGTTATAGCTAAAATAGATGGTTTAGCCGATCAAGTAGTGACTTTAGATATCAAATAGTCTTCTAATCGATAGATGTGCAGCCTTTCTTTTAGGTAATTATATCTCAAATTATAACTTTAGATCCAGTCTTTCCTTAGAGGAAGGCTGGGTTTATTTTTTTATAAGCTTTCTTAAAACTTTTTTCCTGTGACTTAAGTTTAATACATTTAGTATTAGAAGATTTTTAGTATTCAACTAAAAAATTAGTTTATTTGTAATATTACTTAAAAACTAAAGTCTTTTTTTCGATTATAAAATACAACACTACATCATGAAATTCATTAACGCAGTACTATTCACCTTACTATTTGGTGTAACCTTTGCTCAAGAAAAGGTATTGGACTACGAGCTAGAGAAACAAATTCCTTTAGATACTACAGTAGTTCGAGGTCAATTAGACAATGGGCTAAAATACTTTATTAAAAAGAATGACCGTCCTAAACAAATGGTCGAAATGCGCTTGGTAATCAAAGTCGGTTCACTTCAAGAAGATGAAGACCAACTAGGTTTAGCACACATTCTAGAGCACTTACTTTTTAATGGTACGAAACACTTTCCAAAACATAAATTAATCGAGTTTTTAGAAAGTATTGGTTTAAAATTCGGGGCAGATCTTAACGCACATACAGGCTTCGACGAGACTGTGTACAAACTTAGTATACCTACAGAGAATATAGAGAATGTAAATACGGCCTTTCAGATTTTAGAAGATTGGGCACATAATGCTCTTTTGGAAGATGAAGAAATAGAAGCAGAGCGGGGCGTGGTAATGGAGGAATATAGAGCTCGTTTAGAGGGTCTAAATGAAAGAATTTATAGTAAGATTTTAGGGGAAATGTACAAAGGTACCCGCGAAGCAGATCGTTTGCCAATTGGTACAGAAGAGAGTATCCTAAACTTCGAACCACAAAGGCTTAGAGATTTTTATAATGAATGGTATCGCCCCAATTTAATGGCGATAACGATTGTTGGGGATATCGATCTGGATTTTGCAGAAGGAAAAATTAAAGAACATTTCGAAAAGTTAGAGAATCCAAAAGGAACTAGAGAGCTTCAAGAATTTGGAAGTCTACCACGAAGTGAAGAGAAAAAAGTAATCGTGTTAGCCGATCCAGAATTAACAAGATCTAGTACAAGTATCTCTTTTGTAGATGATAAAAGAAAACCAGTAGATGGGGCTTTAGTAAAGGAAGAATACGAAAGTATTGTGGTGAACCTATTGAATCAGATGCTAAATAACCGCTTTCAAGAAATTGCATATCAAAAAGACGCTCCTTTTTTAAGTGGAGGAGTCTATCGTTCGGGAACATTAATTAAAAACTTAGCTGCTTATGCCGCTGGCGTTTCGAGTGCCGAAGGTAAAATGTTACCAGCCATTACAGGATTGTTTACAGAATTAGAAAGAGCAAAGCGATTTGGTTTTACGGAAGTAGAATTAGAGAATGCGAAAAAGAACATTTTAGCAAGTAATGAAACGATGCTTTCTCGTAAAGACGAACGCTACTCTAAAAGACTTACAGGAACTTTAATTTCGGAATATAAAGGAGATTGGGCACTAGGCGATGTAGACTGGAATTATAATTTCGTTAAAGAAGTTGTGCCTACCATAGATTTGAAGACCATTGAAAGCAAATATGCAGAATTGTATCACGATTTCAATCAGAAGGTATTGTTGTTTATGCCGGAAAAGGAAGGTTTAGAAGTCCCAACGGAATCTGCAGTTGTGAAATCTATTGTTACAGCGGAAGACGACAAATCGATAGAGGCTTACAAGGGTAAGGAATTGGAGTCAAGTCTTATTAAAAACCTTAAACCTAAAGGAACGATTGCTAGTGAAGAAACTTTAGAACACGATATTAAAAAGTTAGTATTAAGTAACGGTATCGAGTTATATTATAAAAAGACAGATTTTGATACGGATTATGTTGCTTTTAAAGCTTATAGTTACGGAGGCACTTCGCTTTGGTCTGACGAAGAAGCCAAAACCATTGCGAAAGTAAAGTCTTTAGTTACTACTACAGGAGTTGGAGGTTTTAAACCTTATGAATTACGTAAAATGCTGTCAGGTAAAAAAGTGCGAGAAAGTAGTTATGTAGGTAAATATGACGAAGGGTTAAACGGGAATTCTAAAGTAGTCGATATGGAAACGTTGTTTCAGTTAATTTACTTAGATTTTGTTGCAGTTAATAAGGATGAAGATACCTATCGTTTGTTCGGAGAGAAGCGTAAGGAAAGCATTAAAAATAGTGGTTTAGACGCAAAAAATGTTTTCAGAAATAAAATTTGGGACACCTATTATGAGGGTAATCCTAGATATTTAAATATTTACGAGAATGATAATTATGCCCGTATTTTAGATAATTCTGACTATGATGAGGTGTATAAGTCGTATACAGATCGCTTTAAAAATGCAGGAGATTTTAAATTCTTCTTTATCGGAGATTTCGAAGAAGCTGTTTTAAAAGAATATGCTTCAACATACTTGGCATCTTTGCCAAATGTCGGAGAACACGAAGAATATAAACTACACCCTTTTTCAAAAGAGTTGAAGGAAAAACGAATCACAGTATACAAAGGTTTAGGAGATAAAGGAAAAGTAATGATGAATTACGAAGCCAATGCGGTATTTAATGCTAAAGAAAATAAGGCATTACAAATATTTGGAACAATCTTAAAACGTAAATTGCGAAACAAAATTCGTGAAGAAAAAGGAGGAACTTATGGAGTTAGTGCCAATATGGGACATAGAAACAGAGATATCCCACATTATTGGGGAAGCATCAGTTTTGAATGTGATCCTACTAAGATCGACGAATTAGAGCAAGCTGCGATGCAAGTTGTAGATGATTTTTTAGCAGAAGGTCCAACAAAAGAAGAAGTCGAAAGTGTAGTAGAACAATGGGCTTTAGGTAGAAAAAAACAGCTACGCCAAAATAAGTTCTGGTTAAACAAAATGAGAAGTACGGTGTATTGGAATAAACCTGTTTCGAAAATGTTCGATGATTTTAAATTAAATACATCAATTTCTCATAAGTATATTAAAAAGATTGCTAATAAATATATTGACAAGCCTTCGGTAATCGCAAAATTATTACCAGAGAGTTTCGAGAAGCAATAGTGCCTTGTATGATGTAAGTTATAGGTTAAAGATCTCATAGGCTTTCAAGAGGGTGTAATCTTATCTGAGTGGTTATTATAAAAATTATACCAGTTCTTATTTGAATTTACCTTAAAAGAAAAAGATGATTTTTGGAATTTTAAAATCATAAAAAATTAGCATAGCAGTAGCTACAGTAGTTTTTTATGTTGAAGTAAAATTTTAAAAGGCGCTTTTTAATTCGGTAAATTCAACTAGGAAATGGTATTACTCAAAATCTATGATTTTAAAAGAAGTCAGAGTAAATATGCCTTTATGGGTAACCTTATTAGAGATTAGTAAGTTCTAGTTACAAAATTTAAAAGGCATTTTTAAATAAACCACAACTACATGAATAAAATTTAGAATTGAATTTGATGGTAATA
>CALFUO010000039.1 GCA_937929895.1 uncultured Aquimarina sp. | reverse complement strand
GGTAAGGAAATCACCAGCAAATTGCTTGAGAGTTGACTATCAAAAGCTGGCGAATTACTACAGAATTGCTTTGGAATAGTAATAGCATCACTTGAGAGCAGTTGAGAATGATAAACTTGAGTTTTACTTAAGAGCCACCCTAACTCATGCATCTTAGAGATATCCATGAGTTTTCTCGGGGTTCCATCAGGTTTATCAGTATCCCATATAATACTTCCTTTATATCCTACGATATTTCTTACAGTCTCTGCTAACTCTTTAATAGTTACGTCTAATCCCGTCCCCACATTATATAGGTGCTCAGGCAGTGTATTTTCTAAAGCAAATACTACTGAAGCAGCCATATCGTCAACAAATAAAAACTCTCTCATAGGCGTACCTGTACCCCATAAAGTTACGTTAGGCCTATTTTCATGTTTAGCATCATAAAATTTTCTTATCATGGCAGGTAGAACATGTGACGTTTCTAAATCAAAATTATCATGAGTACCGTAAAGATTTGTAGGCATTAAACTCACAAAATCTTTTCCGTATTGTCTCCTTATAGCCTGACAAGTCTTCACTCCGGAAATTTTAGCCACAGCGTACCACTCATTTGTTGGCTCTAAAGTATCCGTTAATAGATAGTCCTCTTTTAATGGCTGTGGGGCAAACTTTGGATAAATACAAGAACTCCCTAAGAAAATAAACTTTTCCACATCATTTTTCAAGGAAGCATCGATCAAATTATTTTGAATCTGCATGTTCTCCATAATAAAGTTATATGGATAGTCATTATTTGCTAATATACCTCCGACTCTAGCCGCAGCATCGATAACAACTTCTGGTTTTTCTTTATCAAAAAAATCATTTACATCTTTTTGACTTTTAAGATCAAGATCCTTGCTAGAAAATCCTATTAAGTTATCAAAACCTAAAGATTGTAATTGTCTCCAAATCGCACCACCAACCATACCTCTATGACCCGCGATGTAAATTTTTTTACTTTTATCCATAACTAAACTTCAATTAATCAAGGAGTTTTGAATCAACTCGATTTAAAGAATTATAAATCTTTTTAACATCTTGTGCGTTCTCTTTTTGAAGAATTAGATTAGCATCTTTTGTATGAACAAATATCGTATTTCTAAGCCCTAAAAATGTTGTGTAGACATCTGTACCTATAGTCATATTTCCATTCTGATCTACCTCATGACCATTTGAACTTAGATAATCATAAATGGACTCAAAAGACCCTAAATCAGACCACTCGAATGCCCCAGGTACAACTTTTATTTTCTTACTACGCTCCATAACAGCATAATCTATACTTATCGAAGGAATTTTTTTAGAATCTTCAATACTCAGTTTTCCATCTAGCGCATTTTCCCATGCTATTTTAGCTGTTTTAAAAATTTCTGGCTCAAATTGTTCTAATTCTTGCAATAATACAGATGCCTTGAAACAGAACATACCACTATTCCACAAAAAATTACCCTTTTCTATAAAGTATTCAGCTGTATCCCTATTCGGTTTTTCCCTAAAAGATAACACATCATTACCTTCGTATTCAATGTAGCCGTATCCTGTTTCTGGTTTTGTCGGGTTAATACCAAATGTAACTATATTGTCTTCTTTCGCTAATTGAATCGCATTTTTCATAGCCTTTTCATATGATTCTTCATTTTGAATTATATGATCTGACGGAGTTACAACTAAAACGTCTTCTTGATTCGCTGCGAAGGCTGCAAAAGCGATTGCTGCCGCAGTATTCCTAGGTGTTGCCTCGATAATATTTAATGGGTCAATTCCAAGAGATTTAACGGCCTCATTACTCAAATGATAATTATCTACATTTCCAACTACTATTACTTCGTTGGCAATTTGTAAATTTCTTTTAATTGTCATTTCGAAAAGCGACTTTCCTTTGAACAACTTAATATATTGTTTTGGCTGGCTTTTTCTGGAAAGAGGCCATAAACGACTACCAATCCCACCAGTTAAAATAACATGCTTTACTTTTGTCATAATAAATATTACCCTTTTCCTATTTTATATGTAACAAAACCTATTTCAGCTAATTGCTCTTGATCCAAAAGTGCTCTACCATCGAATACAAAAGCTGGCTTTTTCATATTGTCATATATTTTTTGCCAATCGTAATCTTTAAATTCATCCCACTCAGTCAGTACGGCAATTGCATGTACATCCTTACATGCTTCGTATGGATCAAGACTTACTGTTACTAAACTTCTATTTTCTTCCGTTGTTCTAGTCTTCAAATAATCCAAGTCCGAGAACATTTGGTGTTCTTTAACTTTAGGATCATAAATTTTAACGCAAGCCCTTTCGTTTAGTAATTCGTCTGCAACGTATATTGCTGCAGATTCTCGAGTATCATTAGTATCCTTTTTAAAAGCCCAACCTAAAATTGCAATATCCTTTCCTGATACTGTATTGAATAATGTTTTCACAATATTCATTGCAAATCTTTTCTTCTGATGATCATTCAAAATTATAACTTGCTCCCAATAATCAGCTACCTGACTCAAACCATAAGACTTAGCTATGTACACTAAGTTTAGTATATCTTTCTGAAAACAAGATCCACCAAAACCAACTGAAGATTTTAGAAATTTAGAACCAATTCTAGAATCAGTACCTATAGCCTTTGACACTTCATTAACATCCGCACCCGTCACTTCACATAACTCTGACAGAGCATTTATAGATGATACTCTTTGTGCTAAAAAGGCATTAGCCGTTAATTTGGATAATTCTGAAGACCAAACATTCGTTGTCAGAATCTTTTCCGGTTCTACCCAATTTTTATACACGTCCACAAGTGCCTGAGCGGCTTTTTTACCTTCCTCTGTTTCTTCTCCTCCTATTAAAACTCTATCTGGATTTAATAAGTCCTGAACTGCAGTACCTTCTGCTAAAAACTCAGGATTGGATAAAATTTGAAACTCAACACCATTACCCGTATTTTTAAGTATATTACTAATAGCCTCAGCTGTTCTAACGGGTAAGGTAGACTTTTCTATAACAATTTTAGGTGTTTTAGCTACGGATGCTATTTGTCTAGCACACAACTCAATATATTTCAAATCCGCAGCTTGCCCTTTACCTACTCCATAAGTTTTTGTTGGAGTGTTTACCGAAATAAAGACTGCGTCTGCTTCAGCAATAGCATTATTCACATCTGTAGAAAAGAATAAATTCTCCCCTCTGCACTGCCCTACTACTTCCGCTAAACCTGGCTCGTATATGGGTAAATTATCTAGATTTTCATCATTCCAAGCATCTATTCGTGCTTCATTTAGATCTACCACATTAACCTTAATATCTGGACACTTCAAGGCAATAACCGCCATTGTTGGACCACCAACATACCCTGCTCCGATACAGCAAATATTCTTAATCATCTATATGTGTTATCTAGTAATTAACAAAAAAAGATTTCAATAATAACCTCAAAATCTTAATCTGCTGCCAAATATAATCCTTTAAATTATATAAGCAAACGTAGACTAAGTATGTTGATAATGAATTACGCACCATTGGTAGATTACATCTATCACTTTATTGAACTAGAAAAAACAAACAATTCATAACAAGCAATTTAAAACAGACAAGAAAATCGAGTAGGAAGATAGGGATTAGTTCCCTACCTGTCCTCTCACACCACCCAGCATACGGATCCGTACTGGGCGGTTTCCTAACTTA
>CALFUO010000038.1 GCA_937929895.1 uncultured Aquimarina sp. | reverse complement strand
GATGATACTATCGTATTAGCACTACCTGGATCGACTAAAGGAGCAAGCGAATCTATAGATGCCATCTTCCCTGCGATATTACATTCATTTAAAATCATGAAAGGAAAGAGACATTGATAGCTACTTCTAACATATTAACTGATACTTTCGAAAGAAAGCATACCTATCTAAGACTATCCTTAACAGAAAAGTGTAATCTTAGATGTACCTATTGTATGCCCGCAGAAGGAATCCCTCTGTTACCTCAGTCTCATCTAATGACTGCTAACGAAATTTTTGGGTTAGCCAAAATTTTCACAGGTCTTGGTGTTACTAAAATACGGCTTACAGGTGGTGAACCTCTTGTTCGAAAGGATTTCGAAGATATTTTACGAAAACTATCATTACTCCCTGTCGAAATAGCAATTACAACAAATGGTATTTTATTAGACAAATACCTCCTTCTCCTTAAAGAATTGAACATTACAAACATCACTGTAAGCCTAGATTCTTTAGACGCTAAAAAGAATGCTACGATTACTCGTCGTGATTATTTTGATAAAGTCATAAAGAACATTAAACTTTTACAAAAACAAGTGACTAAGGTAAAAGTTAATGTGGTTTTACTAAAAGGCAAAAATGATAACGAAATTGTAGATTTTATCAAATGGACTAAAAAAGAACCCATTATCGTTCGGTTTATAGAATTTATGCCTTTCGATGGTAATGCCTGGGATGCAGAAAAATTAGTTTCTAGAAATTATATTTTAAATGAGATTGGTAATTATTTTGGAGCTAAAAATTTAATTCGTTTAACCGACGCTCCTAACGATACTTCTAGAAATTACAAAATAGATAATTTCGAGGGTAGTTTTGCTATCATCAGTTCGGTAACTAACCCTTTTTGTGACACTTGTAATCGGATTCGCGTAACAGCTGATGGCCAATTAAAAAACTGTTTGTTTTCTAATTCCGAAACTGATTTATTGACTCCCTATCGCTCTGGCGAAAATATTTTACCTCTACTAGATACTGCCTTAAAAACTAAGAAAAAAGTACGTGGAGGCATGGATGATTGGAAAAAATTAGCAGACCCAGAATTACATTCTAAAAACCGAAGCATGATTGCTATTGGGGGGTAATTTTAGTAAAAGAAACATTAGTGTCCGATAAAGATTCAAGATCGCTTCGCTTCAATAAACAGGAATCAAGATTGTGTCCATAACACACTGAAAACAACTGATTTTTATTGTTTGTTTTAAACACAAACAGATTTCTTTGATATAAATCGAAAGCATGCTTTGAATTTCAAAAACTATCTTATACGATCCTAATTGAATTTACCGAATTAAAAAGCGCTTTTTAAAATGTTACTTCAACATAAAAAACTAACGTAGCTACTGCTATGCTAATTTTTTATGATTTGTAAAATTCCAAAAATCATCTTTTTCTTTTAAGGTAAATTCAAATAAGAACTGGTATTAAAGTCAATGTTTAGAAGCCTTGTCAGATTTTTCAGAAAATTTTAGTCGAACACCAATGTAAAAGAAACTGTTCTTTTTTAGCTCATTTGCAAAAATCAAGATTCAAACTTCACTCTTTTTCTATTTAAATTTAAAAATACAGCATCATATAACTTTAAATACCAAGTATAATTTCCGATAAATCTTGTTCTTTAGTCAAGCTCATTTTCTTCCGCAATCTATACCTAGAGGTATTTACACTATCTACAGAGATCCCTAAAAGTTGCGCTATCTCTTTACTAGTAAAATTTAATTTTATCAATGCACACAAACGATGATCTCTCTGCGTTAGTTTAGGATATTTTTCTTTTAAAGTAGCATAAAAGCTCTCATTAACCGAAGCAAACCGCGCATTAAATTCTTTCCAATCATATCCTTTATTCATTTTAATTTTGGTTAAAATTTGATTGATCTGTCTGCCTTCTATCTTATCTGAACTAGTTAACACATTCTTTATATCGTTTATTAATTCATCTTTTTGTATCAACTGTAATGCAGAAGAAGTTAATTCCTTATTTTTAAAGTCTAACACTTCGGTATTCTTTTCTGCTGTAAGTTTTTGTTCCGTTTCAAACTGGTTTCTATCCGCTTTTCGTTTCTTCTTCAGATTCCGAACCACTACTAACGAAAAAAGAATAATCGAAATAACCGATATTAAAAGAATAACGTTTTGTAAAAACAGGTTTCTTTGTTTTGCTTCTAATGTTTCAAGGCGCGCCTTTTCTAGTTTCTGAAGCTGAATATTTCTTTCTTTCCTATACGAATCCTCTATTTCTATAATTTCAATATTATTATCGCTTTTTACACCGAAAAAGTTTTCGGAGACTTCTTTACTTGTTTTTAGGTTTTCATAAGCCTCAGCTAATTTTCCCATTTTAAAATATAACTCTGCTAATTGTTGGTACAGCTTGGGTATGTAATTCTGATGCGTTTTATACTGCTCTAAATATTCGAGGGCTTTTAAATAATACAACTCACTTTTATTATATTCATTTTTCTTTGCATAAATTTCTCCTAAGAAGGAATATAATATTATTAAATAAGATGGTCTTTTGGTTTTAAAAATAGTTTCTAAAGGGATTAATAATCTCAACGCTTCGTCTTGTCTTCCCATTTTTGAATAGATGTAAGCTTGTGCAGAGTTTAAAAAATAAATGCTACTCTGATTAATTTTATTTTTAATTACACTACAACTATCCAAATACTGTTGTGCTACTCCATAGTTTCCATTATCTCGATGATGTCCTGAAAACGAATAATAAGAATTTCCTAAATCAATCAACTCTTTTCTTGTAGGGTTTGCTTTATTCTTAATCACATCTATAGCGTTATTAAAATATTCTTCGGCATCTTTATTCCTACCAAAAAGGCTATACAATAAACCCAATCCTCGATAAGTGTTGGTTACATAAACACTATCTTTTATTTTCTTAGAATAAAACAAAGCTTCCCAATAATCCTTATAAGACTTAGCAAAGTTTCCTTTATTTGTATGAGCACGAGCAACCTTTATCAGAATATTGATTGCCGCCAAAGTATCACCCTGTTGTAGCTTTTCTCTCTTAGTTTTATCGAAAGCTGTAAAAAGGCTGTCTGGCTTTCGTATAACATTTTTAATACTAATATTTTCAATAGAAAATTCATTCATCACTTGACCTGTGGAATAGTGAAAAACAAAAAATAATAATAGACATTTAAATAAAATATTTTTAAGCATCAAAGGAGTATTATAATATTACAAGATATTATAATTTAATGATAATGCCTTTAACAACAAACTGTCATAATATTTATATCTATTAAATTTCTATATGAATTTTTATTTTGTCTATCTTAATAAGTCTGTAACACATTCGAACAAAGACAAGGAAATATTAGTTTTACATAAACTAAGTAACTGTATTTATTACAACGTTTTCGCAACTAGTGATACTCTAATCAAAAATATTTATTTAGAAAGTCAATTCAGCTTGTAACTAATAAGCTTTTAACATCGAAAAAAAATATATGAAAAAGCCTTTAATTCTTTTAACAAGTTGTTTTTTCTACTTGTTCGCCCAAGCTCAAGAAAAACCAAATATATTATGGATTGTAACTGATGACCAAAGAGTCGATTCCATTGAGTCCTATAACTTAGCCACAACTGGTAAAAGAGAAAGTGCTATTGGCTATGTTTCTTCACCTAACATTGACAAACTTGTTACCGAAGGAACTATGTTTGTTAATGCTTATTGTAATGCACCTGTTTGTGGGCCTTCTAGAGGATCTATGTACACAGGTCAATATCCGTTTAGAAATGGGCATTACGGATTCGAACAAACACATCAAAATCCTGATTGTGTCAAACAAACCTTCCCTCAGATATTAAGAACCGTAGGCTATCAAACTGCAGTATTTGGTAAACCAGGTTCGTATATTTACAAATGGGGACCTGGACAAGGTTTTCACGATGCACGTCTTTTTGATAGAAAAGTAAGCTTTAAACACGATCTACAAAAACATGGTCAAGGGGATTTGTATTATCATTCCGTATGGAAAGGTTCTAATACAGGTATAGAAGAAGTTGCCCCAATGCCTAATGGTAAAACTTTAAAATATTTTATTAAAAGAAAGAAAGGGCAAAAATTAACTAACGACGATATCGAGAAAAGAAAAAAGGTAGATAAAACCTATCGTATTTTAAGATCTTATACTCGTAATAATAAAACTCTAATTATTGGAGGGATAAACCCTAAACCTGCTGGAAAAACCGTAGATGGTAAAATCTTAGAAGAATTCAAGAGATATTTAGTGAATCAGGATAAAACCTACAAAACTACTTGGGGTAAAGATGAAAAAGGTGTAAAAGGAGACCAGCCTCTTTTGGTTAACTTAAGTTTCCACCTACCACATACTCCCGTCCTACCTCCTAAAAAATTCAGAGATAAATTCAAACAACACAAATACAAAGTACCTGATTTTAGTATGAGTGAACTAGACAACTTGGCTCCTCAAATGAAAAAATATTTCATAGCCGGAAATATGCACGATATGACAATCAAAGAAAAGCAACAAGCTATTCAAGATTACTATGCGTTCTGTGCATATGGTGATTATTTAATAGGTGAAGGAATTAAAACTTTTAAAGAATATTGCAAAAAGAATAATCAGAAATACATCATTCTATATACAGTAGGAGACCATGGATGGCACCTTGGAGAACAAGGCATTGAAGCTAAATTTTCACCTTATAATACTTCTTACAAAGGAGCTATAATCATGGCTTCTTCGGATAATAAAGTTGCAAAAGGAGTTGTTAAAAAACAATTAACTGAATATGTAGATATCGCTCCTACTTTATTAAAGACAGGTGGTGTAGATATTAATTCTACAGAATATGAATATTTAGATGGATATAGCCTCTACGATTTTTTGAATAATGATACAGAAAAAAGAGAGTATATTGTTGGTGAAACACATTTAGTAGCTGGACATAGGGCTACGTTAAGGTCTAAAGATTTTTCCTTTTCCATGAGAACAAGACCTGTTAATATAAAAAAACTTGCCCCCAACGAAGACATAAAATGGGCATTAAATTGCCCTGTTGAAAAGGCTGAATTATCATTATTTGATCTCAGAAAAGATCCTATGGAACAAAATGATGTTGCTAACAAAAAAGAATACAAAGCACTAGCCGCTTGGTTTAGAAAAAAACTTGGTAATGCAGTTTTAGGAGATAGACGTCTAGAAGTAAACTGGGCAGAAGCCAATACTTATAATATTAGTGATTTTGCTAAAGGAGCACACGATGGAAAATTAGAGATCCCCACTAATTTGATCCCTTAACCATATTAAATGCATAGTTTTTTTAGCTCTTATGCTTTTTATGTTTTTGACACGCAGTAAGACTGTGCTTTTTTTAGTATTAGTTTACTCGTATCTGAAAGTTTTAAGTTTTAGAAATGATAATTAATATTAAATATTTTATTTAGAGTGTCTTGCGAATTTTTGAAGCTAAAAATTTTAGAAAATATATTTTCTAAGATGGATTGAAAAAGTCTTAGACGAAAACGTCCAATGTATTGATATATAAAAATCTATTTTCTATTCTCTTTCAGTAAAACGATCCATATTCTAAAGTTTTGGATGCTAGTGATATTGTACAATAATTTTTGAAGACGGTCGCAAAAGCTTATCACAGTTGTTTACAACGATCCCATTTTATGGATTTACAAGTTTCAAATTCATTTTTCAAAATTTTCGAAAATAGACTAAAATAGAATTAACTTCACTTTAACGTAAATGAGACTAAGTTAAAATAGATACTTTCGACAAAGTAGAGGTAGAATAAAATATACCCTATGTCTTTAACACAACAATTATTAGAAACAAACCAAGGTTTTAGAGAAAAAGTACCAACCGAAGCTTTAGCTATTATGGATAAAGCTACCGAAGATTTAGTAAAGAAAAACTTATCGAAAAATGCAATCTCTGAAGGAGCTAAATTAGCTGAAGGTGAATTAACTTCTATAAAAGGGGAAAAAATTAATATTTCTAAATTTATAGGTAATCAACCTTTAGTAATCTCGTTTTATCGCGGAGGGTGGTGTCCGTACTGTAATTTAGAACTTAAAGCTCTTCAAGCTGCACTACCGTCGATTAAAGAATTAGGTGCTAATTTAATTGCAATTACGCCCGAAACACCAGATAATTCTTTAACTACAAAAGAAAAAAACGAATTAGAATTCGAGGTATTAAGTGACTTAAGTAACACCTATGCAAAAACGTTAGGCTTAGTTTTCCAAATGCCCGAAGAATTAAAAGCCCTATATCATCAATTCGGTATCAACGTAGACCAACATAATGGCGATAACAATTACGAATTGCCTATACCAGCAACTTTTGTTATTGATAAAAGCGGTAAAATTGTACTATCTTATATCAAAGAAGATTATACAAAACGATTAGATCCAGAGGATGTAATTGCTTGCTTAAAGTCTTTATAGACATCGTAAACTCCAAAAATTTACTTAAATATTTACCCAAAAGCGTTCAGGATTTGAGCGCTTTTCTTATTTTTATTAAACTATGAAGCATTTATACTACTCAGTCTTACTATTATTTTCTTCAACCTTGTTTGCGCAGAACTTCACTTTGAAAAGCAAAGAATTAGAAGGACAACTTACTAAAAAACAAGAATTCACAGGATTTGGATGTAGTGGACAAAATATTTCTCCACAATTGTATTGGGAAAATGCCCCTGCCGGGACAAAAAGTTTTGCTGTAACGGTTTACGATCCAGATGCCCCAACAGGTAGCGGGTGGTGGCACTGGGTTATTTTAAATATTCCTGCTAACGTAAATGAACTAAAATCAAATGCTGGTGACCCTACTAGTGGAATTGCCCCAAAAGGAACCATTCAAACACGCAATGACTATGGGACTCCAGATTTTGGAGGCGCTTGTCCCCCTAAAGGTCATGGGGTTCACAAATACGAATTCACGGTTTATGCTTTAAAAAAAGAAAAACTAAACTTTACTTCTAATATTCCTGCTGCACAGGTGAATTATATGATAAAAGTTAATTCTCTTGCGCAAGCTAGTTTGGTCTCTTATTACAAAAGAGATCGTTCAAAATAAGTGTAATCTTTTTAAATCTAAAAAGTTTATTCAAAAGTCAACCATTCAGAAAACTGAATGATTGACTTTTATTTTTTTATTAACGTCCGATAAAGATTCAGGATCGCTTCACTTCAAGAAACAAGAATCAAGATCGAATTCATACCATTTTCTAATTGAATTTACCGAATTAAAAGCGCCTTTTAAAATTTTATAAATCATCTTTTTCTTTTAAGTTGAATTCAAATAAGAACTGGCATTATAATACACTGTAAGCAAAGGATTTTCTGTTTTTAAAATAATAAAACACCTGATTTCTGGAATAAAGGTAAAGCATACCTACAGTTTCAGAAAATACTTTAAAAGCAACATTTACAAATCTTTTCAAGTTATCGAAAAACTTTAATCGGACACCAATGTTATTTTTTCAAAAAAATAAACCTAAAGTTCACAAATTCGCTTTTATACGAAAGATTACCTTTTATTTAACACCGAAAAATATCAGAATAATTTTCTTTTGCGCAGAAATCACACAACACCTTATATAGATGCGCAAGACTATACTTTCTCTTATTGGAATTTCTCTTCTAGTTGGAGCTTTTTTTATGAGTCAAAAAATAGCTTCAAATAAAAAGAAACAAAAACCTAAAGTTGAAAAGGTAAAAAAGGTAGCTGCAGTTAGTACTGCAAAAAATAGCTTACAACCAATTAGCATTACCACAAATGGAGTATTAAAGGCCAAAAATAGACTTTCCATTTTTTCTGAAACCCAAGGGATTTTTAAAAAAGGGAGTCATTTATTTAGACCTGGGCAGATTTACAAAAAAGGCGAAACTTTAGTAAGCATTGATGCTACTGAATATTTTAGTATCGTCCAAGCATCGAGAAGCAACTTTCAGCAATTACTAACCTCTTTAATTCCTGATTTAACTTTAGACTATCCAACTGTAAAAGATAAATGGTTAACTTATTTGAATGATTTGAACCCTCAAAAATCATTACCAGAATTACCTGGATTCGAAAATAACCAAGAAAAATATTTTATAACTGGTCGTGGCTTAGTACAAGCGTACTTCAATATAAAAAATCAAGAAGAACGTCTAAAGAAATATCGTATTGTAGCTCCTTTTACGGGAACATTAACAACTTCTGAAGTTACCGAAGGTTCTCTAATACGCCAAGGGCAATTACTGGGAGAGTTTATAGATACTTCTGTTTACGAATTAGAAATCAACTTATCTCAAAAAGATCTTGGAGCGATTAGCACTGGACAAAAGGTACTTTTGAAATCCTTGGAAAGTCCACAAAAGTTTACAGGAAAAATCAGTCGTATCAACAAAAGTATCAACACTTCGAGTCAAACTATTTCGATATTTGTAGAGGTTCGTAATCCAAAACTTACTTCGGGTCAGTATTTAGAAGCTATAATTTTAGGC
Organism: uncultured Aquimarina sp.; assembly: GCA_937929895.1. Taxonomy (GTDB): domain Bacteria; phylum Bacteroidota; class Bacteroidia; order Flavobacteriales; family Flavobacteriaceae; genus Aquimarina. The sequence goes on along the minus strand of CALFUO010000038.1, from coordinate 5,646 downwards.
GAATCTATTCCAAATGCTATAAAATTGAATCGCAAACTACTTCGAGATGAATCTAGCTTATTTATAGTGGTGAACCGTCAACTAAAGGAAATTGCAGTAACCCCTGTTTACTTTTTCAAGGACGAAGTAATTGTAACAGGTATTCCCGAAGGTAGTTTGCTTTTGCAAAGACCTATCCCAAGTGCTTTTAATGGTATGCTAGTCGAAATACAAGAAGACGCTAGTAAGGTTTCTTCTAACTTAAAATAGGATTCCTATGAAAAAAATAATCGACTATTTTATAAAACACCATGTTGCCGTAAATGTGGTTATTATTGCCTTTATTATTTTTGGAATTGTTGGAGCTGGACTATTAAAATCTTCTTTCTTTCCACTAACAGATTCTAAAATTATCACCGTACAAATTACCTACCCTGGTGCTTCTCCTCTAGAAATCGAGGAAGGTGTTATTCTAAAAATAGAAGAAAATTTAAAAAGTATTCAAGGTGTAGATCGAATTACTTCGGTTTCTAAAGAAAATGCTGGTACCGTAACCGTAGAAATAGAAAAAGGTAAAAACATCGATTTTTTATTACTAGAAGTAAAAAATGCCATTGATCGTATTCCTTCCTTTCCCATAGGAATGGAACCGCCTATAGTTGGCAAACGCGAAACAATAAGACAAACGATAAGTTTTGCTATTAATGGTGAAAATATCCCTTTAAAAAACTTAAAAGCCTATTCCGAAGAAATCGAAAATGACTTACGAGGCATTGAGGGTATCTCGCAAATTAACATTTCTGGTTTCCCCGATTCTGAAATAGAAATTGCCATAAATGAAAATACACTACTTGCCTATAATATTAGTTTTTCGGAAGTATCGGATGCCGTAAAGAGAACTAATATTTTAACTACTGGGGGTACAATTAAAACTAGTGCCGAAGAATATTTAATACGCGGAAATAACCGAAATTACTACGGAGATGAACTTGGTAATATCGTAGTTCGTGCGCAAGAAAATGGAGCTTTAGTGTATTTAAAAGATATTGCTAAGATCACCGATCGTTTTTCTGAAACACCACGAGCTTCTTTCTTTAATGGCAAACAATCGGTTAATGTAACGGTGACAAGTACGAACAATGAAGATTTAATGTCCGCTGCAGAAAGTGTTCGCCAGTATATGAAAACGTATAATGCGTCTCACCTAAATATTCATTTAGATAAGATCAAAGATGTATCGACAACCCTTACGCAACGTACTGCTTTACTAACAGAAAACGCAGTTATCGGGATTCTATTAGTATTACTATTTCTTTCGGTTTTCTTAGATCCTAGATTGGCATTCTGGGTTGCTTTTGGGTTACCTATCTCTTTTTTAGGAATGTTTATTTTCGCACATTTATTAGATATTACGATCAATGTACTATCTTTATTTGGGATGATTATCGTAATCGGAATTTTGGTAGACGACGGAATTGTAATTGCAGAAAATATTTACCACGAATACGAAAAAGGAAAGCATCCCGTTCGAGCAGCAATAGACGGAACTATCGAGGTAATCCCCCCTATCATTTCTGCTATTCTTACCACGATACTTGCTTTTAGCACTTTTTTATTTTTAGATGGTCGTATCGGAGATTTTTTTAGTGAAGTTTCTAAAGTAGTCATCCTAACACTTGTAATTTCTTTATTCGAAGCTCTGATTATTTTACCGGCTCACTTAGCACATTCTAAAGCTTTAAAAAGAAAAGAAGAAACCACTACTAACACTAAGAAAAATGGTTATCAAAGTATTATAGCTGCTTTTACAAACGTCAACAAGTATGGGGAACGTATTATGGTGTGGATTCGAGAAAAACTATATGCCCCTATTTTACGATTCGCCATCCAACAACAATTCTTTACTTTTTGTCTTTTTACGGCCTCTTTAATACTAACTATTGCATGTATTCGAGGAGGAATTATTGGGGCTACTTTTTTCCCTAGAATAGCTAGTGATACCGTTTCTGTTGAATTGGCAATGCCTAACGGAACTAGTAAACAAACAACAGATTCTATAATTTCGGCAATCGAAAAGAAAGCTTGGGATGTAAACCAATGGGCTACGGAGACTTACTTGCAAGTTGAACCTTTTAAAGGAAGACAAGCTATAGATAACATTATAAAAAATATCAATAGCTCTTCGAATGCAACATTAAAGATCAACTTATTACCTGGGGAAGATCGCCCTAACGAAATGTCTTCTGCTATTATCTCTTCCAAGTTGCGTAAGGCTGTTGGAGGAATCCCTGGAGCAGAAAGATTGGTTTTCGGATCTGGAGGAAACTTTGGAGGAAGCCCAGTTTCGGTATCTCTATTAAGTAATAATATAGACGATTTAAAAGGTGCTAAAAAAGAATTGAAAAGCATTTTAGAAAATGATGCTCGCCTTAAAGATGTTGCTGACAATGACCCTGCAGGAATAAAAGAAATCAAAGTTAAATTAAAGCCTACTGCCTACACCTTAGGTTTAACTTATAGCAGTGTTTTACAACAAGTTCGCTCTGCTTTTTTTGGAGTCGAAGCACAACGTTTTCAAAGAGGATTAGATGAGATTAGAGTTTGGGTTCGTTACGGTAGAGAGGAACGTTCTTCCATCAAGAACCTAAGTGATATGCGAATTGTAACTCCTAAAGGAACAAGAATTCCTTTAAAGGAAATTTCTAGTTTTATTATAGAAAGAGGCGATCTAACGATTAATCACTTAGATGGTCGTCGCGAAATTCAGATCTCTGCTGACTTAGAGAATCCAGATCAAAGTGCAACAGATATTTTATCGGAGATTCGAAATGAAATTATGCCGAAACTAAAAGAACAGTATCCTAGCATTTCTGCTTCTTATGAAGGTCAAAATCGAGAAGCTTCTAAAGTAGCTGGTTCTGCTGGTTTTATTTTTCCTGTAGTATTCTTTTTAATCTACTTAGTTATAGCATTTACGTTTAGAAGTTACAGCCAGCCCTTACTTTTACTATCCTTAATTCCGTTTAGCTTGGTGGCTGTAGCATGGGGGCATTGGATTCATGGCTTTCCGATCAATATACTTTCTGCTTTAGGTATTATAGCCCTTATCGGAATTATGGTAAACGATGGATTGGTATTTATAGAAAAATTCAACAGTCTACTACGAGACGGATTAACGTTCGAAAGTGCGATGTATCAAACCGGTATTCAGCGTTTTCGAGCTATTTTCTTGACTTCGATTACTACCATTGCAGGATTAGCTCCTTTAATTTTTGAAAAAAGCAGACAAGCTCAGTTTTTAAAACCAATGGCCATATCCATTGCTTATGGTATTGGACTAGCAACTATACTTACCCTTATTATGCTTCCTATACTTTTATCCTTTGGTAACAATGTAAAAGTCATTGCAAAATGGCTAATTACAGGTAAAAAAGTCTCTCGAACAAGTGTAGAAAGAGCTATTAAAGAACAACAAGAGGATCACGGTTATGAATAAAAAAATGATCACTGTAATAGTGTCTGTTTTCGTTGGCGCTACAATTTTAGCACAAAAAAGAGATAAAACACTTACTACGGCAGAAGCTGTGACACTTACTTTATCCAATAATTTAGCTATTAGAATAAGTGAAGGAACAACTGAAATTGCTAAAAACAGTACTTCTAAATTGAATGCTGGATACCTTCCTACTCTTTCTGGAAATGCAAGTGCTACCTATCAAAATCAAAGTTCGGAAACCACTTTTGAATCTTCTACAGACACAAATGGAAATACCATAACTAGACCTCCTACAATTATCGATAATGCAGAATCACAATTATACAGTGCAGGCTTAAACCTTGACTATACTTTATTCGATGGCTTAGGAAGAAAGTTCAACTACAAAACTCTTAAAGAAAATCATCAATTATCAGAAATACAGACAAAACAAGTAATTGACTTAAGTGTTTTTGATGTATTGAGCATTTATTATGAAGCTGCTCGTCTTTCTGAGAATATCGCTTTCTCTAAATCTTCATTAGAAATTTCTAAAAAACGATTAGAACGTGCTAAGTATCAATTTAAATATGGACAAACAAATAAACTAAGCACCCTAAATGCAGAAGTCGATATCGCTAATGATAGCATTACAATTATTCAGCTAGAACAACAACAAAAAACAACAATTAGGGATCTTCGCGTATTGTTGAATGAGCAAAAAACAAGCTTTTCTAAATTAGATACTACGATTGTATTCATATCGAAAGTAGATTTAAAAGACATCGTATCGAAATACAAGAAACAAAACTTGACGCTATTAGCAGGTTCAAAAGAAATTGAGATTAATGACTTGCAATTGAAAACACTAAGAGCTACTTTTTTTCCTCGCTTAAACTTAATTGGAAGCTATGGTTGGAATAGAAATAATAACCCTGCAGGTGCATTCTTTGGCGGAAATACTGCTATTAGAAACACTTGGCGTGCCGGTATAGGCCTGTCCTGGAATATTTTCAATTCGGGAAGTCGTATTACCAATTTTAAAAATGCCAAGATCGCTATCGAAAATTCGAACCTTATTCAGCAAAATCGCATTAATGATGTAAATCGATTGATTGACAATGCTTGGTTTCTATATAACAGTGCCGAAGAAATATTAAAACTACAACAAAAGAATATTGCAGCTACACAAAATAATTTTAAACGAAGTAAAGAAAGTTTTAAACTAGGACAACTTTCTTCTATTGAATATCGACAAGCTCAATTGAACTTACTACAAGCCAAATTCAGCAGTTCTTCAGCAAAATACCAACTAAAATTAGCTGAGATTCGTTTGCTTCAATTATCAGGAAGCTTATTAAAGGAATTAAGGTAAATTGTCTTATATTAAGTTCACTAGCATCCGAAACTTTAGAATATAGACCGTTTCACTTAAAGAGAAGAGAAAATAGACTTTTATATATCAATACATTGGACTTTTTCAATCCATCTTAGAAAATATATTTTCTAAAATTTTTAGTTTCAAAAATTCACAAGACACTCTAAATAAAATATTTAATATTAATTATCATTTCTAAAACTTAAAACTTTCGGATACTAGTGTATTAAGTTATATAACAAATTATATTGTTTGCTGTTGTAATAGTCTACATGCTATTGTGATTAAAAAGTCTAGGTGTTTTCTATTATAGATGCTAAAACATTTTACTCAGAATACAATAGATATGGTAATCTATACAAACTATTTCTAGCGGTATATTTATCTTTGAAGTATGAAAATGAGACACTTTTTTTTACCCTTAGTAGCGGTAATGGCAGTTTTAAGCTGTAAAACGAAAGAAAATAGCAAAATCGCAAAGGCACCAACAGATACTCCAGAAGGTATGGCTTGGGTTGCTGGATCTGAATTTGTAATGGGAGTCGATCAGGGGTTACCTGGTGAATCCCCTAAGCATTCTGTAAAAATTGATGGTTTTTTTATTGATAAATATGAAGTAACCAATAAACAATTTAAAAAATTTGTCGATGCTACAGGGTATAAAACTGTTGCAGAGAGAAAACCGACATGGGAGGACTTTAAAAAGCAATTACCAAGAACTACTTACCCAGAATATAGCAATTTAAAAAAAGACCTTCAGTCAATATTTGATGCAATAAGTAAAATTGGGAAAACAACCCAAGGTCAATCATAT
>CALFUO010000037.1 GCA_937929895.1 uncultured Aquimarina sp. | reverse complement strand
AAGACAACGAGGTAAATGCTTACCCGCAAGAAGTAACAACGCAAATGGTTTACAATTTTTTGAATGGAGGGGCAGCCATCAATGTATTCTGTAAACAACATAATCTAGACTTAAAAATTGTTGATGCAGGGGTCAATCATCATTTTGAAAACACATCAAATCTTATCAATGCTAAAATTGATTTAGGTACAAAAAATATCCTCCACGAACCCGCAATGAGTAGCGAACAATATCACAAAGTTCTAAAAAAAGGAGCCGAATTGGTACAACTAGAATTTGATGAAGGAAGCAATACTATTGGCTTTGGCGAGATGGGAATTGGGAACACCTCTTCTGCAGCTTTACTTATGAGCACTATCACTGGTATCGATATTTCTGAATGTGTTGGAGCTGGTACCGGACTGAATCGTGAGCGTATTGCTAAAAAGGCTTCCATTTTAAAAACGGTACAGGAAAAACATCAAACTTTTACACTCGAAGATGTGATGACAAGCTTTGGTGGGTTTGAAATTGCTATGATGGTAGGGGCTATCTTAAAAGCTGCGGAGTTAAAAATGACCATACTTATCGATGGTTTTATAGTAACTGCTGCCCTACTATTTGCACATCAAATAAACGAACACGTACTCGATTATACCCTTATTTGCCATCAATCCGGAGAACAAGGACATCGTAAAATGCTACAATATTTAGAAAGAGACGCTTTAATTAACCTTGGTCTTAGGCTTGGTGAAGGTACAGGTGTTGCTGTTGCCTTTCCTTTAATTCAATCAGCTGTAAATTTCTTAAACGAAATGGCAAGCTTCGAAAGTGCAGGGGTTAGTGAGAAACAATAATTTTGTAGTGAGTTGTGAGTTGTGAGTTTTGAGTTTTGAGTTTTGAGTTTTGAGTAAGATAAACATACTATTTTCGCACTTTATAAAATCTATATTTATTTACTCCTAAATCTGTCAACTGACAACTCCCAACCAACAACTATAATTAATAATGAAAAAACAAATCCACATATTCTTTACGGCACTCATGTTTTTCACTAGGATTCCTTGTCCGAAATGGGTGGATCATGATCCAGAGTATCTGCAAAAAAGTAGCATGTACTTTCCTTTAATTGGAATTTTAGTAGGGGCTATTGGTGCTATTACGTTTTGGGTATTTCAACTTGTGCTTCCTATAGATATTGCCATTGTATTAAGTATGTTAGCCACGGTTTACACCACAGGTGCTTTTCACGAAGATGGATTTGCCGATGTGTGCGACGGTTTCGGTGGTGGATGGACAAAAGAAAAGATTTTAACCATAATGAAGGATTCTCGATTGGGAACCTATGGTACTATTGGACTTATCGGAATTCTTAGCATCAAATTTTTAAGTCTTTCTAAAATCCCCGAAGAAACTATGGCTTTTACCATAATTACAGGTCATGCCTTAAGCCGCTTTATAGCTACAACCTTATTGTATACACACACATATGTGCAAGATATTGATAAAAGTAAAGTGAAGCCTTCGGCAAAAAGTATGGAGGTCTATCAACTTGTTATCGCTGGGATATTTGGAATACTACCGTTGTTTCTATTTCAAAATCTTCTTGTATTTATCGTCTTGATTCCGGCTTATATTTCTAAAGCTTTCTTAGGGAGAAAATTCACCAAATGGATTGGTGGACAAACAGGAGATTGTGCCGGTGCCATACAACAGTTTAGTGAAGTAATCATTTATATAAGCCTAGTGGTTTTATGGAAATTTATTTAGTTCGACATACCACTCCTGATATCGCAAAGGGGATTTGTTATGGTCAAGCAAATATTGAATTAGCGAGTTCCTTTGGAGAGGAATACAAAACGATACTTGAAAAACTTACCGTACCGCAAGTTGATTTCATATTTAGTAGTCCTTTACATAGGTGCTACCAACTTTCAGAAAAATTGGCTAAACACTTCAATAGTACCATTGGGCTTCGCCCCCATTTAAAAGAAGTCAAGTTTGGAGAATGGGAATTGAAGGCATGGAATGATATCCCTAAGACTACATTACAACCTTGGATGGAAGATTTTGTAAACGTTGCCCCACCTCAAGGAGAATCCTTTGTGGACTTACAAAATCGTGTGGTGGATTGCATCGACAAAATAGCTACACTCGGATTAGACAAAGTTATTATCGTAAGTCATGCAGGACCCATTCGTGCATTTTTAGCTCACATATCTAATACAGATTTAAAAGATGCTTTTTCTATAAAAGTCGAATATGGACAGGTAGAAAAAGTTAGTTTTAAAGATGGTACTTTTACATGGTGCAAATAGGGTTGTATATGAAAACATTGATTCTAATAGTAACGTTCGCTAGTCTTCTTTGGTCTTGTAAACAAACAAAGGAAAATAAGTCTATCGTTAATCCGAAGGAAGTTACTTCAATTATAAAACCTAAATATGCTAATGGTTTTCAAATTGTAAAATTCCCCAATAGTACTCGTTTGGATATTTACAAAACAGGGAATTCTCAAAAAGATACTTTACGATTTTTCTTTAGTAGTGACCCTATAATTTGTGCTCAAAACCCAGGTTATATAAAGACACCTATCAAACGGTTAATCGCTTCTTCGACTACCGATATTCCTTTGTTAGAAGCTCTAAACTCGGAAGATATTCTCGTCGGTTTTCCAGAGACTGACTATATTTCTTCTACCAAAACACGTACTAGAATTGCTGAAGGAAAAATTAGAGATATCGGAAGTTTACAGCACCTAAACACGGAAGCCGTTTTAGATATTAATCCAGAACTTTTTGTTGCTTTTAGTGTTAACGAAGAGCAAAAAGAATTTCACTTTTTAAAACAGGCAGGAATCCCAGTTCTTATGAATGGTTCTTGGTTAGAACAGCATCCTCTTGGCCGTGCTGAATGGATGAAACTTTATGGGGTTTTATGTAACAAAGAAACATTAGCGGAGACCATTTTCAACGGAATTGAAAAGCAATATTTAGAACTCAAGTCACTAGCAGCAAAAACTAAAAAACGCCCTACTATATTCTCTGGGAGTTTGTACAAAGATGTATGGTATGTTGCTGCAGGCGAAAGTTATGTGGCCCAACTATTAAAAGATGCGAATCTAGATTATCTTTGGAAAGATTCGAAAGGAACAGGTAGTCTGGCGCTTAGTTTTGAAACTGTTTTAGCGAAAGCAGAACATGCTCAATATTGGTTAGGAGGAGGAAGCTTCGATAGTATTGAAAAATTAGTCTCTTTTGAAGAGAAATACCAACTTTTCGACGCCGTAAAACAAGGACATGTATACTCTAAAGATTTAAAAAAAGGAGTCAAAAAAGGAGCATTGTATTATGAAGAAGGAGCTTTACGAGCGGATTGGGTATTGAGTGACTTAATTCATTTTATGCACCCAAAAGTATTGCCAGATTATGAACCTCATTTTTTTCAAAAACTAAAATAATGAGCCTTACCACCACAAAACGTCCATTTTTATTAACCTTCATCTTTTTGTCGGTTAGCTTCGTTGTGGTTTTTATTCTTAATATTAGTCTAGGTTCGGTACACATCCCTTTTTCTAAAGTATTCAAAAGCCTTATATATGTTTCTCCCTTAAAGCATAGTTGGGAAACTATCTTATGGCAATACCGATTACCCAAAGCAATTGTTGCGATTTTAGTAGGTAGTGGACTAGGGATTTCAGGCTTACTAATGCAAACCTTATTTCGGAATCCTTTAGCTGGACCCTATGTTTTAGGAGTAAGTTCTGGTGCTAGTTTAGGGGTGGCTCTTTGTGTTATGGGAGCATCTATATTTTCTAGTTTAGAAGGGTTACTAACTCAGAAATGGAGTTACGCTATAAGTGCTGCATTCGGAAGTTTTTTAGTATTAATGTCTGTCTTAATCGTAGCTTCTAAAGTAAAAGACTCCGTAGCGATATTAATTATTGGTCTTATGGTTGCTAGTATCAGTTCGGGAGTGGTCAGTATTCTTTCTTATTTTGCTTCGGCCGATAGCTTACAACAATATGTGTTTTGGGGATTAGGAAGCTTAGGTAACTTTTCTTGGAGTGAAATCCAGATACTCGTAGTGCTTTCTCTTATTGGTTTTCTAGGCGGTATATGTAGTGTAAAAGCTTTAAATGGTTTGCAACTAGGCGAAGTATATGCCAAAAGTTTAGGGCACCATATTCAAAAGAACCGCTATCTAATTATTTCTACAACCTGTTTACTATGTGGCGTAATTACTGCTTTTGCTGGCCCCATTGCCTTCGTAGGTTTAGCTGTCCCTCATATTACCAGACAGTTTTTAAAAACTTCGAATCATAAAATATTGCTGCCAGCAGTAGCCCTAGTGGGTAGTATTTTAATGTTGTGTTGCGATACTATCGCTCAACTACCCAACAATGATATTGTGTTACCTATCAATGCCATTACTGCCCTAATTGGAGCACCAATTGTTATATTTTTATTAGTAAAAAGAAGAAATATCCTTTTTTAAAATGTCCTAACTATTAGCTGTAAAAAGAAAAAGTTATTTAATTCGTTTTCTAGCTACTTCTGGATTTCGGCTAGTATGTAGAACACCAAAAACTATTACTTGTTTCTTTGCTTCCTCTATTTTGTAGAATATTGCATACGGGAAGCGTGTCACTAAAGATTGACGTAATTCTTTGTATTTACGTTGGTAATGTTGTGGATACTGGGATATATAATTAATCTCAGAATTTACGCTAGACTTAAAATCTTCAGCTAATTCTTCACTTTTGTCTTGATACCACTTTTTTGCTTTTTGTAAATCCTTATAAACAATAGGAAGTAATTTAACCCTATAACTCATTACCAGTTTTCCTTAACATCATTCCAATTAAGCAAATCATTTGGAGAATTATTATAACTATCTAAACGATTATCTAATATTTTTTTATTCATATCAGATATCTCCTCTATAGCTTCTCTTTCTTTTTTCAAAGTGATTTCCAAAGCTTCCAAAACACTCTCTTTCTTTATAGCAAAAAGTTGCTCTATTAAATTATATTTTCTTGTCATTAAATCCATCCTCATAATATTTAGTTGTCAAGTACAAAGATAATTCTTATAAAAATAAGTAACCTTTTTTATCTTTCACAACAGTTCAATTATAATCTTTGCATAATATAAAGAATATAGATTTATCACATGTCCTCTAATTCTATTGATATCATTAACGCCTCCATAGGTTATTTTCAAAAAAAAGAACCTAGAACAATTTTAGAAGGAATCAATCTAACCATTCCCAAAGGTAGCTTTGTTGCTCTAATCGGCGAAAACGGCTCTGGAAAATCTACTCTACTTCGAAGCCTGGCGAAACAACAACCTTGGATTAGCGGAGAAGTTCTCTTTTCTGAACAAAAACAACAAGATTTTGAACCCTTAGAATGGGCTAAAAAATTGGCTTGGGTGCATACTGAGAGAAGTTTACCCAAAGGATTAAGTACTGCCGAATTGATCGCACTAGGTAGGCAACCTTACACCAACTGGTTAGATACACTTACAAATGCAGATCGCTCTATTGTAGAAAACGTTCTAGAAGCAACAGATTTAAAATCTTTAGCAGATAAAAAATGTCATGAGTTAAGTGATGGGCAATTACAACGTGCTTTTATTGCTCGCGCCATGGCTCAGGACACCGATTTTATATTGTTAGATGAACCCTGTACACATTTAGATGTACTGCACAAAGTAAATATTCTTAGTCTTTTAAAACAACTATCTACTGAACAAGAAAAGACCATTATATTTTCTACTCACGAAATAGAATTAGCTCTACAAGTCTGCAATCATTTTATCTGTATTCACGATAAAAAAGTACAATTATTATCAAAACAAGAAATAATTGAAAGTGATATTTTGAATGCGATGTTTAAACACCCATCTTTGTATTTCGATTCTCGAGAACAACGATTTCTTTTTAAATAATTCTTTATGCAACAACAAGAGGTTTTGTTATTAGTTGCCGCTTTTGTCGGTATTTTACTAGGTTTTATTTTAGGCTATATCATCAATGGACTAAAACTTAAAAACAAACACTTATCACTAGAAGGTGATATTAAAAATCAGTACAATCAATTGGTTTCTTTAAAAGAAACTATAGAACAAAACGAGCTACGTTTTAAAGAAGAAAAAGAACAACTACAACGAGATTTTCAGCTAAAGCAAATTGAACTGATTGACGAGCGTGAGCATATTCGTCAAGAAAAAGATTATACAAATACAGAATTCGCTCGCCTATCGGCAGAATACGAAAACCTACAAAAGCGTAGCGAAGAACAAAAAGAAGAAGTCAATCAGCTTCAAACCAAATTCACGAAAGAATTTGAAAATCTTGCCAATAAAATTTTAGATGAAAAATCATCGAAGTTCACAGAACAGAACAAGGAAAATATCAAGAATATCTTGAATCCGTTACAAGAAAAGATTTCTACTTTCGAAAAACGAGTTGAAGCAACTCATTTGGATAACGTAAAAACCAATGCTTCGTTAAAAGAACAAATACAAGGGCTTCGTAACCTTAACGAACAAATGAGTAAAGAGGCAACCAATCTTACTCGTGCATTAAAAGGGGATAACAAAGCCCAAGGAAACTGGGGCGAATTGGTATTGGAACGTGTTCTAGAAAAATCGGGCTTAGAAAAAGACAGAGAGTATTTTGTACAACAAAGTTTTACACGTGAAGATGGTAGTCGTGCTATGCCTGATGTTATCATTCACTTACCAGATGGCAAGCGCATTATTATCGATAGTAAGGTAACTTTAGTAGCTTACGAACGTTTTGTAAACGAAGACGAAGAGCAACTAAAAGAAGTATACCTAAAAGAACATATTAGTTCTTTAAAAAAACATGTAGAACAACTTTCTGCTAAGAATTACCAAGATGTTTACGATGTAGAGTCGCTAGATTTCGTATTGTTATTTGTCCCAATTGAAACTGCTTTCTCTGTAGCCATAAATGCAGACAATAATATTTATAATCAAGCTTTCGAAAAAAATATAGTTATCGTTACCCCTTCTACCCTATTAGCTACGTTACGTACCATAGATACGATGTGGAATAACGAAAAACAACAACGAAATGCTTTAGAAATAGCAAAACAAGCGGGTTCTCTTTATGACAAGTTTGAAGGCCTAATGAAGGATCTAATGGGGATCGGAAAAAAAATAGATGATACCAAAAAGGATTATGCCGCAGCAATGAATAAACTTGTAGAGGGACGAGGTAATTTAGTGACTAGCGTCGAAAAACTAAAGAAAATGGGGGCTAAAGCAAAAAAGTCATTACCCGAAGCTATTCTAAACAGAGCTGCTCAGAACGACGATCAATTATCATAAGACAATCGCGAACTCAATCATCTAAAAATTAACCTTTTGGTTACTTTCATATACATTACGTATATTTGAGGAAATTAAAAACGATCCCCGTTTAATTCCCCCAATTACGATGGAAAAATATATTAGAGAACAATGGAAGTTTGTCACCTTCGACGAAAAGGTTAGAGATGACGAATATTTTATGGTTTCTTCTCACGGAAGATATAAGAAAATGGCTTCGCCAACAGATACCGAAGGTGTATTAAGAAAGCCCCACATGTTTAGAGACTACCCTAGAGTAGAAGTAAAACTAAAGAGCGGCACAAAATCTGCTAGATATTTACACAAATTAATCGCTGAAGCTTTTCTCGAAAGACCTGACGACTCTTATGTAAGTGTAGTCCATGTAGATTACGATAAAGGAAATAACCACATTTCGAACCTAAAATGGGTAACCAAAGCAGAGCGCTATGCGCACCAGCACAAAAACCCTATCTACGAGAATAAAGAAAACCGTATTACAAACAGTAAACTAAATGCTGGTCGTGTAAAAATCATCAAGAAAAAACTGATGGATCCTAAGCGTAAAACACGTCTAAAAATTATTGCAAAACAATTTGGTGTAACTACAATGCAATTACAACGTATTAAAACTGGTGAAAACTGGGGGCACGTTACTATTGATTAAAACATAATTAGATTTCTTCGGTTTGAATATTCTGTTCGTCGTATAACATGTATATTTGTTTGTAACGAATAGATTCCATTTAAAATGAAAAAAATTCTTTTCCTAATTATTACTGCCTTCCTAGTCTTGTATGCTGCCTATTTCGCTGGAGTATATTATTTGTCCTTTAGCGAAGGTACTCGTAGTGGTGAATTGATAAAATTCAGTAAAAAAGGAGTGTTTTTCAAAACGCACGAAGGAGAGATAAGCCAAGGTATTTCTGGTGCCCAAATCTTTCAATTCTCTGTAGAAGATGGAAAAAAAGAAGTAATTCGAAAACTAGAAGACTATCAAGGTAAGTACGTGAAGCTAACATATATGGAACGCTATGCCACTTTTCCTTGGTTAGGAGATACTAAATATTTCATAATCGATGCTAAACTAGAGCATTCACCTCATTTTAGTAAAGAGTAACATTGCTTTGAGCTGTGAGTTATGAGCTTTCGGCTTCATATCTTTTTTATTGTTATAAATCTTAATTGCTCTTGGCTCAGAGCCCAAAGCCCAAAGCTATATTATGACCTACAAATACCCCGAACAATCTCATGTTACAATTACGGAATTAATGAGACCTTCTAATTCGAATTTTAGTGGAAAAATTCATGGAGGATATATTTTGAATTTAATGGATCAGATAGCATTCGCTTGTGCTTCTAAATACTCTGGTCATTATGCAGTTACGGCTAGTGTTGACAAGGTCGATTTTTTAAAACCTATCGAAGTTGGAGAATTGGTAACCATGAAAGCTGCTGTGAACTATGTTGGTAGAACTTCTATGGTTGTCGGAGTTCGTGTCGAGGCTGAAAACATTAAAACAGGTGAAGTAAAACACTGTAACTCTTCTTTCTTTACCATGGTAGCACGTGACGGAGAAGGAAATTCTGTATCAGTTCCTGGATTAATCTTAAACAACGAGCATACCGTAAGACGTTTTGTACGTAGTGCACACAGACAAAAACAAGGAAAAGAGAGACGTGCTCAGTTTAAAAAAGACAGCTTTAAGTTAGACGAGCACCTTGAGAGTCTTAATGATTACAATATTAAATTAGAACTTTAGATAGCTATGCGAATTCGTGTTATCATTACTATTGTTTTATCACAATTCGCTTGTACTTCGGTTTGGTTTGCTGCAAATGCTATAATCCCTGAATTAGCTTCTAAATGGGGAATCGACCCAAATAGTATCGGAACATTTACTTCTGCTACTCAGTTTGGTTTTATTGTCGGCACACTCTTATTAGCGCTTTTAGGTATTGCTGATAAATTGAAACCTTCGTATATATTTCTAGTTAGCGGCTTAATTGCTGCTGGTAGCAATTTAGCTTTGCTTCTCCCCGAACTAAACATCTACAGCATTACTATACTACGTGGAGTTACAGGTTTAGCTTTGGCCGGGGTTTATCCTATTGGAATCAAGCTTGCTTCTGATTACTATCAGAATGGCCTAGGAAAAGCACTAGGATATTTAGTAGGAATGCTTGTATTAGGTACCGCAATCCCTCACTTTTTTAATTACATTTCTTTAGAAGATAGCTTAAAAGATGTTGTTCTATTAACTAGTGGATTGGCTTTTCTAGGAGCTATATTTGTAGGGTTTACAGTACCTATTGGCCCACATCATAAAGTATCTACCCAAAAGTTTGAATTTTCTAAAATTGCTACTGCTTTTAAAATCATCTCATTTAGAAAAGCTTCTTTTGGTTATTTTGGACATATGTGGGAATTATACACATTCTGGGCATTTGTACCAGTGCTACTGAAACTTTTTAATGAGATGAATAACACCAATATTTCTATTTCATTTTGGTCATTTATTGTGATTGGATCGGGAGCTTTTTCTTGTATCTATGGCGGATACTTAGCACAACGTTTTTCTAGTCAATGGGTAGCTAAATACAGCTTACTATTTTCCTTGGTCTGCTGTTTTCTATCGCCTCTCATGTTTTTTCTCCCGTCAAGCCTATTCCTTACATTTCTAATTATTTGGGGCTTACTTGTTATTGCAGATTCTCCTCAGTTGTCAACCTTGGTAGCACAGTCCGCTCCCATCACGGTAAAAGGAACTGCAATTACCTTAGTAAATTGTATTGGCTATGCACTGACAATTGTAAGTATTCAATTTTTAAATTACTTCATAGATAAATACAATAATAAACTCTGTTTTGTATTACTAGGAATTGGACCTTTGTTAGGGTTTTGTTATTTTCAATTAAAAAAGAACAAATAATTATATATTCAACCTTAAAAATCATACAATGAAAAAATCGATTTTATTTTTGGCTGCTGCTTTAACCTTAGCTATCACATCTTGTAAGAAAAAAGAAGCTCCAAAACAAGAAGCTCCTGCTACAGAAGTAAAAGATGGGTATCAAGTATCTTCGAAAGGAAGTGAGGTATACTGGACAGGGTACAAATTCACTGAGAAAAAGGGTGTAAAAGGAAAATTTAAAACCATTAATGTTACCAATGCTCCTGTAGCATCGACTGCTTTAGAAGCTTTTAATGGTGTAGAATTCTCTATCCCTACAAGTAGTGTATTTAGTGACAATGCTATCCGAGACGGAAAACTTAAAACGTTATTTTTTGGCTTTATGGACAACACCGAATTATTAACAGGTACTTTCGCTACAAAAGGTTCTGAAATTATATTGAATTTAAAAATGAACAATGAAACTAAAGAAATTCCTTTAAAACATACGATTAAAGATCGCCATGTAAAATTAGAGGGTTCTTTAAACCTGTTAGAGTTTGGAGCTGTTAAAGCTTATAATTCTATCCATAAAGCTTGCGAAGTTTTACACACTGGCGCAGACGGAGTAAGCAAAACTTGGGAAGACGTAGCTATCGAAGCTTTAGTTTTCTTGAAAAAGGCGTAATCAATACTACTGATTTTCGAATCATAATAAAAAAACGTGCTTTTAGGCACGTTTTTTTATGCTTTAAACTTTTCTAAAAAGAAAAAGGTTGTATATTTGCAATCCGAATTTCGGGGTATAGCGTAGCCCGGTTATCGCGCCTGCTTTGGGAGCAGGAGGTCGCAGGTTCGAATCCTGCTACCCCGACAAAGACCATCTTTTTAGATGGTCTTTTTTTATTTTTACATAAAGACAGGATCTAGAATTAACTCGAAAAATTTTGAGTGCTTCTATTTCGTAAATTCTCAAATCACACATAACTACCTGAATTTCAATGCAAATTTCAGATAAGTCCCTTTACCAAAATATGGAATTCGATACTTTAAATTGATTATTCAGTTTTTTTAATTTAAGTGATTCCTATGAAGACAAGAATAACGATAGTAATTTATTGTCCACAACTTTTCGGATTGATCCTCCAGGGCAAACGCATTAAAAAAAGGAACTTTTCAACCATCAATAAATAGTTTTTAATTTATTGATTATCAATACAATATATACTCTGGAAGCTACCAATAAATTAAAGACTATATTCGGTCAGATACCCGACTTTAGACGCTCTCACAAACAACTTTATAATTTAGAAAGTATCCTTGTCATTGGAATTATTTCAGTGA
>CALFUO010000036.1 GCA_937929895.1 uncultured Aquimarina sp. | reverse complement strand
TTGGATTTATATGACATCTTGATCAAAATGAAAATATTTCACAAAGGTATGGATGCATTAATGGAATTATGATTGATAGCTGTTCTCGTTTAGTAATTTGTTATGCTTCTTCGTCAACCTAAAAACCCTATTCTGATCATCACTATGAGTCATTATTAAAGCTCCCATTAAACGCGTAGACACCCCCCAAGAAGTAGCCCATACAAATTCTTGCTTTCCTTCTTTCGTTGCATATTTCACATCGAAAGCTTTGGCAAAATTCTGTCCCAAAAAGTGAGATGTACCTGCTTGTAAAGCTTTACCATCTTGCATTAATGCTTCTATACAAAATGTATCATCCGCTCCAGCAAAACGTTCCGACTCTGTTTTACGTCCCTGCACGACTGGTATTGCCATAAAGTTCTGCACGAAATCAGCATAAATTTGATTCATCTGCGCTGTTTCTGCTAATGCTTCTTCTTTAGTAGCATGGGCTGTATGCCCTTCTTGCCACAAAAACTCTGCTGTACGCAAGAACAATCTTGTACGCATTTCCCAACGTACCACATTTGCCCATTGATTCACTAAAATAGGCAGGTCTCTATACGATTGAATCCACCCTTTATAAGTGTTCCAAATAATTGCTTCGGAAGTTGGACGTACCACTAACTCCTCCTCTAGCTTAGCATCTGGATCTGCAATTAATTTTCCTTCTTTATCTGGGTCAGTTTTTAAACGATAATGTGTTACCACAGCACATTCTTTAGCAAATCCTTCTGCATTTTTTTCTTCTGCTTCGAATAAGCTTTTAGGTACAAAAAGTGGAAAATAAGCATTTTGATGTCCCGTTTCCTTAAACTTCTTGTCTAATTCAGCTTGCATTTTTTCCCAAATAGCATAACCATATGGTTTGATTACCATACATCCTCGAACGGCTGCATTTTCGGCTAAATCAGCCTTAACTACCAGTTCGTTATACCATTTAGAATAATCTTCACTACGTTTCGTTAATCCTTTACCCATTAGTATATTTTTGGCACAAAACTTGTGCTTTATTAAAAAATTTGTGGTTAGGGCAAAACTAACTAAATTTAAAATGTTCAACAATTAAAAACTTATAGATATGCGACTCCCTGAAAACAGTACTACAACGTTTTACCGAGGTTTGTTTTTCGCATTTCTATCTCTTTGCTTGACTGCTTGTGGTTCGTACCAAGCTGTGACTTATGATGATGGAATTTATGCTGACTCTAAACCTAACACTACACCACAACCAGCACCAAGTGCAGAAGCAAGCTCTGCTCCGGTACAAGCCAATATTGGTGCTAACTATTTTTCTCAAAAACTTGAAGAAATAAAAGCTGCCGAAGAAGAAAATGCTGAAGTATTCACTGATGTAGAAAATTATTCTAGCGGAAATTACAGCAACGATACTAATCGTGCAGTAAATGCTAATCCATCTTGGGAAGAATCGTATAGTGGTTCGAGTACAACGATTAATGTGATCGGAGGAGGAGGATTTTACAATAATTACCAACCTTTCTGGAATCGAGGGTTTAGAAACTTCTATGGGTACAACAATTGGGGAAATCCGTACTGGAATAGTGGTTTTTATAACGATCCATTTATTGGATTCAACTTTGGTTATGGGTATGGATACTGGAACGATCCTTTTTGGGGTAACAATTTTTACACTAATAGATTTTACAACAGACCCTATTACTCTAATAGATATTATAGAGCACCAAGAACTACTCACAGTAGACGCGTCTATACCTCACCTAGTAGAAGTGTAACAAGGACTTACAGCAATAGAAACAACAATGCTTCTACTAGTCGAAGAGTATATAGCAATAATTCTAAAACAACTAACAGCTCTAGAAATTATAGCTCTCGCAACTCGAATACAAATAGAACTTATTCTTCTAGAAGCAATAACAATAATAATAGAACCTATAGTAGAAGCACAAATTCTAACCCTAGAAACTACAGTAACCGAAGCAACAACAATTCTTCGCCTAATACGAATCGAAGAGTTTACAGTGGGTCTTCTTCAAACAATAAAAATTACTCTTCTGGCCGTAGTAATTCTGGAAATTCGAGAACTTATTCTAGAAGCTCTAGCTCTTCGAGAAGTTACAGCAGTCCGAGTAGATCGAGTTCTAGTAGATCTTATAGCGGAAGTAGTTCTTCTGGATCGAGTCGTTCGTATAGCAGAGGTAGTTCTTCTAGCTCTAGTAGCGGTCGATCGTATAGAAGAAGATAAAACATGGATCTATTTACAGTTCCTAACAAAAGCATTAACAAATGAAAAAACATATTATAAATTCCCTTGCCGTTTTGGCAATAGGACTAGCCTCTTACGCTCAGACTACGAGCGATGGGTATCAGTATGCTAGAACTCAAAATTTTGGTTCTGCTAGATTTCAAGCTCTTGGTGGTGCTTTTGGTGCCTTAGGTGGTGATCTTTCTGCAGTAAGCGCAAACCCAGCTTCTTCTGCCGTTTTTTCTACATCTTTCGGTAGTTTGACCGTGGGGTCTAACAACAAGGATTTTTCTAGTAGTTATTTTGGAACTACTACTGATACACAAAGAAACAATTTAGTGTTCGATCAAATTGGAGCTGTTCTAGTAATGAAGCCTTCCTATAACAATACTAAAATTGAAAAGATTGCAATTGCTATCAATTATCAGCAAGAGGTAGATTATCGAAATCGACTTACTTTAAACGGAACTACAAACAATTCCATTGCAAACTTCTTCGCAGGACAAGCCAATGGAATTGACGCGAATATCCTCACTAGACAAGAATTATCAGATGGTCAATTAGAAAGTGATGGTTTTGTTTACGATGACTTGGGCTTTAACAATGCTTTGGGAAGACCTGCTCAACAAGCCTACCTAGGTTTTCAAACCTTATTAATCGACCCTATTGAGAATGATAATGCTAGATATGTTTCAGGAGTGGTTCCAAATACAAGTACACAGAACACAACCATTGTCAGTAGTGGTCATAAAAGTAAATTCTCCCTAAATGCCAGTGCAAAATACACTTCTGGACTTCACCTAGGTGCAAATCTTAACATCCATAGCATGGAACAAAGACGTAATATTTTATACTCTGAATTAAACAACTTTGCTAACATAGGATATGAAATTAATGAAGACCTTTTTGGCATTGGAATATCAGTTGGTGCTGGAGCTATTTTCACTTCTGATAATTGGAGAGCCGGACTTTCTTATCAGACTCCTACTTGGTACAATATGACAAGATCTATTGACGAATTCATTAATGTTAGTTACAATGAAGATGTTACTATAGATGGAAGACCTGTTACAGGAATTGATATTGATCCGTCACCTGAAATATTTTTCGAATACCCTGAGTACAGCTTCAGAACTCCAGGTAAATTATCCGGAAGCTTAGCTTACGTGATAGGAAAAAAGGGACTTATTACTGCTCAATATGATAGACAAGATTTTTCTAAAACGCGCTATGGTAGCACTTTTACAGGTAGCAATATTTTGAACCAAAATATTAAAAACACTTTTCAAGCCGTAAATACTTTTAGAATCGGAGCCGAAGCAAGAGCTGAACAATGGCGTTTTAGAGCTGGTGCTAATTTGAGCACTTCTCCATACAAAGACGATACTGTTGACGGAGAAACCAAAGGATACTCATTAGGTATCGGTTACGATTGGGGAAAATTAAAAATCGATGCAGCATACGTCAACACAACATCAAATTACAACGAAACTCCTTTTGAAAATAACAACTTTAGTAATTCTGGAAATGTCGACCTAACTCGCGATCAGATTTCGGTTACTTTAGGTGTTAACTTTTAAAAATACTTTAACAAAAAAAATAGCAAAGCCAAAAGTTCAATTTAGAATCTTTTGCCTTATTATTTCACTCCAATTACTCTAAGTCGTTAATCTGAATGATCTGTTATAATAAACTTAAAGTATGTGTTTACCCTAACAAACAAATACTAATATTTTAGTTTGAGACGATAATGTCGTATTTTTGTACGCTAATTCAACGTGTTTACCCCAAGCACACTACTTGTAATTGAATGAAAGAAAATCTTGAACATAACGAAGACGATTTTATTGGTGATAATCACATCAGTACTAGTGCGGTGACACCTCTTCGAAAAGACGCATTCGAACTTTCTTCGGAAGATAAAATTGCATCGATCCAAAAAGATGTAGAACGCATTATGGAAACATTAGGATTAGATCTTAAGGACGATAGTCTAAAAGGCACTCCTAAAC
Organism: uncultured Aquimarina sp.; assembly: GCA_937929895.1. Lineage (GTDB taxonomy): Bacteria > Bacteroidota > Bacteroidia > Flavobacteriales > Flavobacteriaceae > Aquimarina. The sequence goes on along the minus strand of CALFUO010000036.1, from coordinate 3,355 downwards.
GTGTAGCCAAAATGTTTGTGAATGAAATTTTTGGAGGTTTAGACCCTAAAAACAAACCTAAGGCTTCATCTTTTGACAATAACTATAAGTATGGTGAAATGTTGGTAGAAAAGAATATCACTTTATATTCTACCTGTGAGCATCATTTATTACCAATAGTAGGACGTGCTCATGTTGCTTACATCTCTAATGGTAAGGTAATTGGTCTTTCTAAAATGAATAGAATTGTAGATTATTATGCTAGAAGACCACAAGTACAAGAACGACTAACGATGCAAATTGTACAAGAAATGCAAAATGCTCTTGGTACTGACGATGTAGCTTGTATTATCGATGCAAAGCATCTTTGTGTAAATTCACGTGGTATTCAAGACATTGAAAGTAGCACCATAACCAGTGAATTCGGAGGTCGATTTAAAGACCCTGATGTCAAACGAGAGTTTATAGACTATATACGAATGGAAACTAAATTCCACTAAAATATCTGGTGCGGATTACTTGTAAAGTGATTCGCACTATTTCTTTATACTTTACAAATTCCTTGTATTTTTACCTCGGAAGATTTCAAAATAAATTAAATTATGAGTACCCCGTTGTACGAACAGCAATCACTAAAAATCTACAATTCGATTTCTAGTGAAAAAGAAACCTTTACTTCAATAACCCCAGGACGCATCGGACTTTATGTTTGCGGACCTACGGTTTATAGCGATGTACATTTAGGTAACTGTCGTACGTTTATCTCTTTCGATTTAATATTTAGATATCTAAAACATTTAGGATATAAAGTTCGCTATGTAAGAAATATTACTGATGCTGGACATTTAGAAAATGATGCGGATGCCGGTGAAGATAAAATTTCTAAAAAAGCTAGGTTAGAACAACTAGAACCTATGGAAATAGTACAGAAGTACACCGTAGGATTCCATACTATTCTAAAACAATTCAACAACTTACCTCCTAGCATAGAACCAACTGCAACAGGACATATTCTAGAACAAATTGAAACTATTAAAACGATCATCGAAAATGGTTTTGCTTACGTAGTAAATGGTTCTGTGTATTTCGATGTTGTTAAATTCAATAAAAGTAACGATTACGGAAAATTAAGTGGGCGTAATCTAGAAGACATGATCAATAACTCTAGAACGTTAGCTGGTCAAGATGAAAAAAGAAACCCTCAGGATTTTGCTTTATGGAAAAAAGCAGAGCCTGTACACATTATGCGCTGGCCAAGCCCATGGGGAGATGGGTTCCCTGGATGGCATTTAGAGTGTACTGTAATGAGTAGAAAATATCTCGGAGACACTTTTGATATTCATGGTGGTGGAATGGATTTAAAATTCCCACATCACGAATGTGAAATCGCTCAAGGTGAAGCTGCTTGTGGATGCTCACCAGTAAACTACTGGATGCATGCTAATATGTTGACTTTAAATGGAAAGAAAATGTCTAAAAGTACAGGTAATACATTACTACCTCAAGAGATATTTTCTGGAAAAAATGACATCCTAACGAAAAGTTTTAAACCAACGGTAGTACGCTTCTTTATACTTCAAGCTCACTATAGGAGTATTATGGATTTTTCTAATGACGCTCTAGAGGCTTCTGAGAAAGGATTCAATAAACTGATGGAAGCTATAAAGTCTATTGAAACGATTACTCCTTCAAAATCTACTTCAGAAGAGTTTATTATTGAGGCTTGGAAACAGCGTTGCTACGAAGCCATGAATGACGACTTTAATAGTCCCATACTAATTTCTCATTTATTCGAAGCGGTTAAATTCATTAATAACCTAAAAGAAAACAAAGCTAAAATTACCTCAACTGATCTAGAGGTATTGAAAACAACTTTAGATGCTTTTGTTTTCGATGTATTGGGACTTCAAGCCAATGAAGAGGCTGGTAGTGACCTTAGTGAGAAATTAGATGGAGCTATCGAATTGTTAATCGAAATGCGTAAAGAAGCAAGAGCAAATAAAAACTTTGCCTTAAGTGATCAAATTCGAGATACACTTTTTGAACAAGGGATTCAATTAAAAGACGGTCGCGAAGGAACTACCTATAGTTATTAAATATTATGAACGAAAGTAAGGACATATTAAAAAGAGTATTGATTGCTCCCTTACTTTTATTGATCTTTATTTATAGAAATTTTATTTCCCCTTGGACTCCTGCATCCTGTAGGTTTCAACCTACTTGTTCGGCTTACACGCAAGAAGCCCTAAAAAAACATGGTTTATTTAAAGGGGCAAAACTAGCTTTAAAAAGAATTCTAAGCTGTCATCCTTGGGGAAGAAGTGGTTACGACCCTGTTCCCGAATGTTGTGATAAAAACAAAAATTGCACTGAACATTAGTCCAGTGCAATTTTCTTATAAGCAAACTATATCTAATTACCCCTTTATTTGGTTTGCTCTTCTTAACAGAAGCTTTTCTTTAAAACTTACTATAAAATTATAACAGCAAACTTATATATACTAAATTGCTTCTACAATAACGGACTAAAAGTATAGTTTACAATTAATTGCAATATTATGTTCACAATAAATGGAAAAGAATACCCTTGTTGCATGAGTGTTGCAATGGGGTTGATAGGTGGTAAATGGAAGACAGTTATCCTTTACTACTTAAAAGAAAATGGCGTCTTACGATATAGTGAATTAAAAAAGAAGATGAGTGTTGTTAGTGAAAGAACATTAAGTCTACAATTAAAACAACTTCAAGATGATCAAATCGTAAAAAAAGTGATTACAGGATCTAAACCTCCTTTAAAGGTCGAGTATTCTTTAACCGAATTTGGAAAAACTCTTATTCCATTATTACAATCACTTGAAGATTGGGGACATCAGGTAATCGATAATTTTTCGGAAAATAAAGAAGAACAAAATTCTTACACAGATACTATTTAATAACTGTTTTAAAGCCTAACCCACAAAACTATAAAATGTTAATTTTTAGACAAATACAACAAAATTTTATATATTTATGTTAGTAAAGTTTTGAGTTACTCAACTTAGATGTATTAATAATTTAAAGTACAGTATTTGGTATAATATTACTTTTTTAAAATTTAAAGATTTTTGCGAAGCGTGTTTTGGTAGTTGAGTAACTCCTATTGATTAGGAAATTAAAACAAGTAACTATGAAAAATTCACTTCTATTCCGAGTGCACAGTATTCTTATTGCTGCTGCCTTTTGCTTTAGTACTTCAGTTAGTGCCAAAAGCGAAGCAAATGAACTTAGTTTTGAATGGGAAATCATTCAAAAATCGAGCTGCGAATCCAATAATGGTATCGTTAGACTAAATATTATAGGAGGTAATGCCCCCTATAAAATTGTTATAGACGAGTACA
>CALFUO010000035.1 GCA_937929895.1 uncultured Aquimarina sp. | reverse complement strand
AGCAGCAGCATTTCTCTGAGAGTAAACCCCCTCACTAAGATTTACAGTTTTATTCTGTGGATTGTAGTGATCTGTAAGCATCCCTGGTGTAGAAATTACTTTTACATCTCGAATTCCATTATCGGAAAGCATCTTTTCTGCGATCTCGCGACCACTCATTCCATTACGAAGACTAAGCGCAGAATACTTTTTGAATTTACTTTTTAAGCGGTTGCTAACCAAAGAACTTATCAGGGCGATAAGTCCTGCAATTACATAATAACCTGTCATAAGAGTACAATTTGTGTTGAATCCTAAATTACGAAAATCTTGAATTTAAAAGAAAAACCTTTTAGAGATAAATAAAATCATCTCTACAAATACACAAAAAACTTTAATATCGTTAAGATTAGAGGTAAAATACTCCCAACTATAATAGGTTTAATAAAAAAATGTCTAAAAAAATTTTCGCTATTTTCTGCTACAATTTTACATTCTTGATATAGAAACACCCAAAAAAGCCAAGATTCTACAAACAACAAAACATAAAAAGCCAAATATGAAAAGTTAACTAAGCCTATTTTACTCTCGATGGCAATATTCATTTTCTCATACAAAAACATTGGAAGGCTAAGGAAGAAATAACAATTAATACTTATAAGATGAAGCCATCTAATTACCTCTTTCATAAACAATTAAAATACACTATAATATTCTACAACCAATCCTTTGGCTCTTTTAAAACAGCTAACAGCTTAGCTTCTTCCGAACCTTCTTCAGGACGATGATCATATACCCATTGTACGTGTGGAGGCAAACTCATTAAGATACTTTCGATTCGTCCATTAGTTTTTAGACCAAACAACGTTCCTTTATCGTGTACTAGATTAAACTCTACATAGCGCCCACGACGGATTTCTTGCCAATCTCTTTGCTCTTGGGTGTAGGGTAAATCTTTTCTTTTTTCTAAAATAGGAACATATGCCGACGTAAAACTATTTCCCACTTCGGTAACAAAGTCATACCATTGCTCGATAGTTCTTTCTGACGTTTCCTTACAATAATCAAAGAATAATCCTCCTAAACCACGAGCTTCCCCTCGATGTGCATTGTGAAAATAGGCATCACACTTCTTTTTATACAAAGGATAAAATTCTGGATCGTGTTTATCACAAGCCGTTTTGCAAGTCTGATGAAAATGAATAGCATCTTCATCAAATAGATAATATGGCGTTAAATCTTGACCTCCTCCAAACCACTGATCGACTACTTCACCATCTTTATTATACATCTCAAAATAACGCCAATTCGCATGTACTGTTGGTGCCATTGGGTTTTTAGGATGAATCACCAAGCTTAATCCGCAAGCAAAGAAGTCAACATCTTCCACTTTAAAATACGCTTGCATTGTCTTTGGTAAAGGTCCATGAACTGCAGAAATATTCACTCCACCCTTCTCTATTACATTACCATTTTCAATAACACGGGTTCTACCTCCACCACCTTCTGGACGCTCCCATAAGTCTTGTTGAAATGTAGCTTTACTATCTACGGCTTCTAATGCTAAAGTAATTTCGTCTTGTAGGTTTTGTATGTATTGGTAGAATTGTTCTTTCATTTGTTTTGTTTTATCCTACAAGGTTTTGAAGACCTTGTAGCTATTTCACTTCTATTAAAACAATAAACCTACAAGATTTTAGAAACCTTGCAGGATTTAATAATTTATTCTAATTTATATTTTTCTTCTAGTATTTCTGAAATACTTTTATAATGAAATTCAAAGTTTTGCTTTCCTTCAAAAAGCGCTAACACCTCTTCTCTTCTTAAACTAGTATCTTTTTTTGACAGACAAATATTTAAAGAAGAAAAAGAATAATTAAGGCTATCAACTCCCAAATGATGAGTTGGATTAAGATTTATATATACTATTACTCTTCTTAGATAAGATTCATCAGTAATTTTAATCCTCTTGAAGTTCTTTTCAAATAAACTGCCTGTCCTTCCTTCTTGTTTATTAAAAGCTTTTGCGTAAGCATTGAAAAAGTTAGAAAACTTCTGTGTCACTATATCAGGTAACCTTTTCAACTTTACGAGAAGGTGAAAATGATTATCCATCAAACAAAATGCGTATAGATCTATAAAATTACCTAAATGCTTTTTTAACAGCTCTAAAAAATATCTCTTGTTCTCATTACTATTGAAAATAGAACATCCATTTATACCTCGATTATATATATGATAAAAATGATTTTGTTCTAAAACTTCTTGTTTCATAAAAACTACCTCCTAATATCCTGCAAGGTCTTAGAGACCTTGTCGGTATAATATACGATCTAATAAATTAGATGTTAATATTCTACTCATTCTAAGATTATGTTTTCTATGGGGTATACCTACAAGGTTTTGGAAACCTTGCAGGAAGTATTAAAACTCCTAAAAAAGTACCGAACGATATTCCTTAACCGCATCTACAAACGCCTGCGCATTTTCTACAGGGATATTTGGTAAAATACCATGACCTAGATTCGCGATATAACGATCTTTTCCGAAATCATTAATCATTTTAGTAACCATCTTTTTAATTTCTGAAGGTGGAGACAACAAACGAGATGGATCAAAATTCCCTTGCAAAGTTACCTGACCTCCAGAAAGATATCTAGCATTTTGTGCAGAACATGTCCAATCTACCCCTAATGCAGAAGCACCTGACTGCCCCATTTCTTTTAATGCAAACCAGCACCCTTTTCCGAAAGCAATTACTGGTGTACTTTCTTTTAAAGCATCAATAATTTGCTGAATGTATTGCCAAGAGAACTCTTGATAATCTACAGGAGAAAGCATTCCTCCCCAGCTATCGAATACTTGCACGGCATCTACACCTGCTTCTACTTTTTGCTGCAAATAAGCAATCGTAGTATCCGTAATCTTCTGTAATAAAGCATGTGCCGCTAAAGGTTGTTGAAAACAAAATGCCTTAGCTTTATCGAAGTTTTTAGACCCTTGTCCCTGCACCATATAACATAAAATAGTCCATGGAGAACCTGCAAAACCAATTAATGGCACCTCGTCATTCAAGGCTTCTTTGGTCATTTTAACAGCTTCTAGCACATAACCTAATTCTTCTTCTACATTAGGAACAATCACTTGCTCTACATCCGCAGCTGTACGAATAGGGTTGGGTAACCAAGGACCAATACCATCTTTCATTTGTACTTCGACATTCATAGCCTGTGGCACCACTAAGATATCACTGAATAAGATCGCAGCGTCCGTACCCACTTGATGAATTGGCATTACAGTAATTTCTGTAGCTAATTCTGGAGTACGACAACGGGTAAAGAAATCATATTTTTCTTTCAACTTCATAAAATCTGGCAAATAGCGACCTGCTTGACGCATCATCCAAACTGGTGGACGTTCTACCATTTCTCCTTTTAACGCTCGTAAGAATAAATCGTTCTTTATCATTGTCTTGTAAAATAATTTATCGCAGTAACCAATACGTCTTCAACCGTAGTTTTACTAACAATAGTATAGTTCGTAGTATATTTCTTTACAGCATTTGCTGTCGTATTTCCAATACAAAAGGCTTCTCCTTTTAATTCGTTTTCTAGAAAGAAACTCTCTACCCCCGATGGACTAAAAAATAGTACTCCGTCAAAACCGGAATCAATCTTTTTAGGACTTAAAACTGTTTTATAAACCGGTATTTCTTCCACGTCAATCACTGACTTTTTCAAAATATTAGGCAGTATATCTAGCCTGTCCTCTGCGCAGAAATAAGTAAATTCTAGTTGCTGAAACTCATTTACTATTATTTCTCCAAGCGCTTCGCCATTCTTGCCTGCTTTTATTACCTTAACTCTATTTTCTTCTAACAAAGCTTTGGTTCGCATACCAACACAAAAAGCACTTTCTATTTTGATACCTCGATCCAAAACTGCATTTACTCCATTTTTACTGGTGAAAATAGCATTTTCAATCTTCTCATCAGATTCAAAATCTAATACTTCAGTTTTTATAAAATCTGCATGCACCAATCCTAAACCTGAATTCAACAATCGTTGCTGTTGTGCTTCAGTTAATATTTTAGTGGATAATACTGTTGGCATTTTATTTATTCAACACTTCCTTAATCTCTTTCATCAATGTTACACCACCATTTTCTAACAATGATTTCGCATATTCTACTCCTATCCCTTCAGCTTTATTGATTG
>CALFUO010000034.1 GCA_937929895.1 uncultured Aquimarina sp. | reverse complement strand
TACAATATCATTTCAATCAAGGAAATCAACGGGATACTATTTTAGCCTTTGAAGAAGCCTTCCATGGAGATACTTTTGGTGCCATGTCCGTATCTGGATTATCGGTTTATAACGGGCCTTTCGAAGAGCATTTTATAAAAGTAGTTCGTATTCCTGTGCCTAATGCAAACAACCTAGAAGAAGTTAAGAGGTTACTTCATAAGCTAAGCATAGAAAATAGCATTGCAGGTTTTATTTACGAACCTTTGGTACAAGGAGCGGCAGGTATGAAAATGTATCAAGCTGAACATCTAGACCCTATTTTAGAGATATGTAAAGCAAACAACATTATCTGTATTGCTGATGAGGTGATGACAGGCTTTGGAAAAACAGGAACGTATTTTGCTTCAGATCAAATTACAATCAAACCCGATGTGATTTGTATGTCTAAATCGCTAACAGCAGGCTTGATTCCGATGGCAGTGACCAGTTGTACTCAAGAAATCTATGACGCTTTTTATAGCGATGATATGGGGAAAGGCTTGTTTCATGCTCATACCTACACGGCGAACCCATTGTCTTGTGCTGCAGCTATCGCTGGGGTAGATTTATTAGTCTCAGAGCAGATTCAAAAAGCCATTAGCTCAATCCATAATTCGCATAATAATTTTGCAGCGCACATACAGCAGCATCCTAGAGTAAAAAGTACCCGAGTAACAGGAGTCATTTTTGCCCTAGAACTCAATATAGAAATGAAGCGCTACGGAAGTCTACGCGATCAAATATTCAATCACTTTAAGGAGCAGGGCATCTTTTTGAGACCACTAGGGAGTACGATTTATATTTTGGCTGCTTTTACGATTTCACAGAACCAATTGAATCAGATCTATAATAGTATTTCGAATCTATTAGATAGTTTGTAAAACGGTGAATATATACAGTCGTGCGCGCAGAAATTCAGAGAACTTTTGATAGAGTACGAGTGCATATCTTTTTGTTAGACGCTAACTTAATTTAAACCAGCGACTAATCAAATTATATGCAAGGCTTAGCAAAAGGAAACCATACAATAGCTCAAAAAGATTAAGTCGGATGAGGTATATATAGTGTTGTACATTTGTCATTTTTTATACATAACATCAGATCTCAATGCATATTTTTCTCCTTTAGAGATGGATACTCCTTCATGTTTTTGCTCATGTATAAAACATAATGCAGTACCTGTTTTAGGTTTTATTGTAATGTTATCAAATTTCGTTTCTCCTCCAATAAAATTATCATTTAGATAAATCAAGAAAGTTATGCGACTTTGCTCTTGCTCATTTCGTTTAAATCTCCCATCAATATGTCTTTTAAACTTTTGTTCAGTTTCATATTTATAAAATCTGAATTGTTCATTTAATCCAATAGCTTTAGTGCTCTCTATTTCTTTAGGGCAAAATTGAGCAAGTTTATTCCAATATTTTATTGCTAAACTGTTGTCAATATGAATCAATCGAGAGTTATTTCTAATTCCTTTCATCATTTTAGCCCCAGATTGTAAGCTTACAGTTGCTTCTTCATATCCTATTTACTCACTCAAAATTATAAGTTCACCACATTCTTTTTCACTAAGAAAATTATCAATAGTCCATATTATATCGCTGTGATATTTAATTGTCATTTTGATTTTTTTTTTGATGATGTACAACAACTATTTATATATCACGAACTAAAGCTTTTCAAAAGCTTGCAACTTAAACAACGCCGTTTCAACCGTATCAATATCTTGCATTTTCAATAATAAACGCAAACCATTACGAGTTTGTTTTTCTTTCATTTGCACTTCCGTACGATTTTGTTGTACAAATTGAAGTACTTTAGTAAATGTAGGACTTTGGTAAAAATCTGATTGTTGATCACCTACGAAATACCCAATAAATTGTTTTTGTTTCAGTACAATTTTTTCTAGTCCGATCTTAGTCGCAATCCATTTCAAACGAACACTATTTAAAAGGTCAACGGCCTCTGTAGGAAGATTTCCAAAACGATCTACCAGCTGTTTTTCGAAAGTGGCTAATTCTTCTTCCGATTTTAGTTTATTTAAGTCCGTATATAAATTCAAACGTTCAGGGATCGAATTGATGTAGTCATCAGGGAATAATAATGAGAAATCCGTATCAATCGCAGTTTCTTTAACGTAAATACGATCTTCAGTTTCATCACCATATAGCTCCTTAAACTCATTTTGTTTCAGTTCTTCAATAGCTTCATTTAAGATTTTCTGATAGGTATCAAAACCAATTTCATTGATAAAACCACTTTGTTCTCCACCTAAAAGATCTCCGGCACCACGAATTTCTAAATCTTTCATAGCGATTTGTATTCCACTACCTAAATCAGAGTGTTGTACTAGTGCTTGAATACGCTTTCTAGAATCTTCCGTCATAGCACTAAAAGGAGGAGTGATAAAATAACAGAATGCTTTTTTATTACTTCTGCCCACACGACCACGCATTTGGTGCAGATCCGAAAGTCCAAAGTTGTTGGCGTTATTGATTAAAATTGTATTGGCATTTGGGACATCCAATCCGCTTTCGATTATGGTAGTAGCCACTAAAACATCAAAAGCCCCATCCATAAATTGAAGCATCAATTCTTCCAGTTTTTTTCCTTCCATTTGTCCATGACCCACAGCCACTTTCGCATCAGGAACCAAGCGTTGAATCATACCCGCTACCTCTTTAATATTTTCAATACGGTTATGAATAAAATACACCTGTCCACCACGCTGAATTTCATAAGAAACCGCGTCGCGAATCATTTCCTCATTAAAACGAATAATCTGCGTATCGATAGGGTATCGATTGGGGGGAGGAGTAGCAATGGTAGATAAATCACGAGCAGCCATCAAACTGAATTGAAGCGTACGAGGAATCGGCGTTGCGGTCAATGTTAAGGTATCAACATTGGCTTTTATGGTTTTCAATTTATCCTTTACGGCAACACCAAACTTTTGTTCTTCGTCAATAATCAGCAATCCAAGATCTTTGAATTTTACAGCCTTACCGGCTAATTGATGCGTTCCAATCACAATATCGACTTTACCATTAGCAAGTTCTTCTAAAGTTTGTTTTTTCTGCTTAGCGGTGCGGAAGCGATTCAAATAATCCACCGTAACAGGAAAGTCTTTCAAACGCTTACTAAAAGTCTTAAAGTGCTGAAATGCCAATACCGTTGTAGGCACTAAAATAGCCACCTGTTTTCCATTGTCAACTGCCTTAAAAGCAGCACGAATGGCAACCTCTGTTTTTCCAAAACCAACATCCCCACATACCAATCGATCCATTGGGCGAGGGCTTTCCATGTCCTCTTTTACGGCTGCTGTAGCCGAACTTTGGTCAGGAGTGTCTTCGAATAAGAAAGAAGCTTCTAATTCATGCTGAAGGTAAGAGTCAGGTCCATATTGGAATCCTTTATCTAAGCGGCGTTTGGCATATAGCTGAATTAAGTTATAGGCAATATGTTTAACACGAGCTTTAGTCTTTTTCTTTAGCGTTTTCCAAGCTTTAGACCCTAGTTTGTGTACCGTAGGAACTTTACCATCTTTTCCATTGAACTTAGAAATTTTATGCAATGCATGGATACTTAAATATAGAATATCACCTTCACCGTAAATCAGTTTAATGGCTTCTTGTTTGCGACCTTCGACATCAATCTTTTTAAGACCAGCAAACTTTCCAATCCCGTGATCGATATGGGTAATATAATCCCCAACATCTAGATTGGTTAATTCTTTTAGGGTTATTGCCTGCTTTTTAGCATAACCACTTTTTAGTTGAAATTTATGATAACGTTCAAAAATCTGATGATCGGTATAAGAAACCAATTTCGTTTCCTGATCAATGAAACCTTGGTAAAGAGAAAGTACTACCGTTTGATAGTGAATTTCCCCCGTTTCCATATCCTCGAAAATATCATGAAAACGTTGCGCTTGTTGTTCGCTTACGCAACAAATCACATTGGTGTATCCTTGTTCGT
>CALFUO010000033.1 GCA_937929895.1 uncultured Aquimarina sp. | reverse complement strand
GTCGTAATACCACCAACAATGGGTTCTGTCGTAGATTGCCCCTGAATACTTGTTGCTGTAGTAGAGATCGTAATAGCAGATGTTGAACCATTAGTTATATAAGCATCAGAAAGTCCTAATCTAACTCTTTCTATATTCACCGTACTACCACCGTCAATATCAAGTGCCGTAGCATTCACCGATACTGTTCTTATGTTTGAAGTTCCTGCATCCACAATTTGTATTGTAAAACGGACTTCTTGACCATTCGTACCAGGTGTACCATCAATTACTGGTTGAAAAGCTCTATCAAGACCTCCTGAAGAAGTATCATCCAAAACAACAAGACCTGCACCGTTCACAAACTCTTCAATAGTTACTAATGCATCAAAACCTGCTGACACATTTGCAAATCGGTAAATATCACCTTCATCGAATGCTGTGCCAGAACCTGATTCAAACTCTACGGTAATTCTAGAATCAATGAAATCTAAAGAATTAAATATTACAACATCACTAACACATAATCTATCTGTAGTTCCGTCATCATCCACAATTGTTCCCAAACCAGTATCATCTACAAAAGATCCTGCCGAAAGACTATTTAACACCACATTAAAAGTTTCATTAGGCTCATCTACTACGTCACTTATTGATTGTATAGCTATTGTACCTGAAATATCACCTGCTGAAATTGTTATAGAACCATCATTATCAACATAATCATTATCAACTAGCGTTGCTGTACCGTTATTAGTATTATATACGATTGTGATATCTGATGTTGTCGGTGCGTTTAAAACAACTGTAAATTCTAGAATATCACCTTCCGTTTCTGAAGCATTATTTATACTAACCTCAACACAATCGGGACCTATTACCAGCTCGTCAAACGCAGACGTATTAGTTTGAGGACTTCCTGTATTAGTAGGAACACCATTAGCATCCACATTACCTTGTGTATCATCTGCCAAATTATTACTAGGAGTTAAATCTGCAGTCAAAAAACCACCATTTCCTTCTAACGCATCGAAACACCCATCATTATCACTATCGATATCTAAATGATCTAAAATTGAATCTGTATCAGAATTTTGAGAGCATACACTATATTCGCCTACTACGATCTCTATTATCTCAAACCTTCCACTATCCCTATCTGTTAATTCTACTTGAATAAATTCTGTATCAGCAGTCAATACATAATCGAACTGTGTCACCCCAGTAACATCCTCATCATTAATCACAAAAGGATTAGTCCCTCCGTTAGAAACAAAAGTATTATTTACTAACTGAGCAACTCTAAATCTTTTATTGCCATTGTTATTATCCCATACATAAATACTTATTATTGTCCCACTTGGAATAACTTCACTTGAGCTACTACCACTCAAATCAACTACTACATGCCCTTGAGCTGGATTATTAAATGCTAAGCTTGAACCAGTAGCTGTTAGATTACCATCATTTATAGTATTCGGAGAATTAAACGTACGGAATGTTGAATCTGCTGAACCAGAAGAAGCTGCTGCCACTACAGTACACCCTTCGTTTGTATCTAAAATACCATCATTATCATCATCTAGATCTGTAATATCAGGAACACCATCACCATCATTATCTGGATTATCTAAAATAGTACCTGTAGCAGACACTCCACCTATGTTAAGCGTGTAAGTCTCATTATCATCCGAAATACCATCTATTATTGTATCATAAAGTACTCTAAACTGAGTTACTCCTGGTGGTATCGTAATTTGTCCTATAAATGGATCATAAGTCACTGGATCAGTTCCATCTAAAGCAACAAATATTGGTGCTGTAGAATAATCTTCTGGTGAAGAAGCTGTAACATTTGTGACGTCAAAATCATAATTTACTGGTATGGTACTTACTGTACTTAAAGTTACCAAATGACTTTCTTGTTGTCCTTCAAAAACGGTAGAATTTCCGACCAACAAAGTAGGTACTTCAGCAAATCCATCATCCCCTGCAGATACTGTTGTACCTAAAAATGCATCGACTGTAGAGGGATTTGTTCCTTGTGTTTGAGCAACCAAAGCGGTTGGAAAATCACTATCAGAAGTATCTACTTCAACTACAACCCTACCTGAATTAGATAAAAACACAGACCAATTACCTGTAGATTCTGTAGTAACAGTTGCCGTTTCTAAAACTACAGGTACTGGATTTGCGGGATCAGTAGTATCCATTACCAAATTACCCATGGCATCTATCTGTAATACGGTGATATTAACATCAACATCTGTTAAACTCGTATCTCCCGTATCAAAAGTACCATTTGCATTATCATCTTCATATACGAAACCATTAACCACAGCGAGATTGGTTACTAAAACTCCCAATCCACCGAGAACATCTTGACCACCACCTGCCGCAGTAGTTGTATTCCTAGGATATGTAGAACTATCTAATAAATCGATTGTCGCTCCACCAAAACCAATTGCTCCAGGCACAACATCTTCAGGAAAATAAGATACCCCAAAAAAGGTATCCCCTACCTCTAACCCTAAATCTTCTAAAGAAATAAATGCAGTACCAATATCACTATTTGAGCCATCTGTTCTTCTTGGTCGATCATTAGGATTACGGTTAGGATTACCCGCACTACCATTACCCTGTTGAGGGTCAATACCCCAAGATAGATCCATATTAAAAATTCGATCACCACTAACTGGATCTACACGAAAAGGCCCATCACTTGTAGCACCTAAAACTTCACCATAATCTGCTGCTTGTACTGTAATTAAATCATCGTATGCTAATACTGAGTCGGTCGCCGAATTATAGCCTTTGATAGCAGCAGCTTTTATTGAACTATTTGCATCTTTTTCGCTTACTATAAAACCTATATTCTGTAGATCTGATAAGGTTGTAATAATTGTAGATTCATATATAATATCAACACGCTCTATATTATTGGCGTTTACAGTGTTATTTTTAAATAAATCATTAGCACCTCTATTAATAACTGCAGAAGTTAAACCTGCTTCCAAGTCACAACTCCTACCTGTTGCACCTGTATCTGAACTAGGAAAATCCGTACTATAATCTCGACAATTACCTCCACATCCTGCAGCGTTTTGCACAATGTAGGTACACAAATCTCCTTGAGCATTAGCATTATCATGCCTTCTAAATATGGCTTCGACACGTCTCGAAAGGTCGACTGTAAATATCTCTCCTCTAACAACAATGTTCTCAATAATTAAATTATCTCCTAGCCCCCAATCCACTACATTACCACCTCGATCTGTATAGGTATATACTGAATTCGCAGCCTCAGCACGAAGATTAATTTCATCTACAGCAGTCTGTGCGGAAGAAAATTGTGAATAAAAAGAGAAAATAAGCAGAATAACAATTGAAATTCTACTTAAAATAGGGGTAAATATTTTTTTCATTTCCATAACTTGTACAATATCAACACTTTACAAAAACTGTGCCAAAATTTAAATTATAGCTACAAAGAAATATTAAAAAAACCATTTAAAACAATCTATTAAATTAAAGACGATCATTTTTCGATTAAATGCAATATGTATCGCCTAAAAACATCAATACTCTGTTTTTTAACACGAAACGCCCTATATTTGTTAGGAATTTAGAGAAAATAAACTCATTTCAATATTTAAAATTCAGCAGAAATAAAACATCAATGAAACTATCTTTTGAAGAAGAAATAAAGCGTCGTAGAACTTTCGGAATTGTATCTCACCCAGATGCAGGAAAGACTACTTTAACAGAAAAGTTATTACTTTTTGGTGGAGCTATTCAGGAAGCTGGAGCTGTAAAGTCTAACAAAATTAAAAAGGGTGCAACCAGTGATTTTATGGAAATCGAAAGGCAAAGAGGAATTTCCGTTGCCACTTCTGTTTTAGCTTTTGAATACCAAAACAATAAAATAAATATCCTAGATACTCCTGGTCACAAAGATTTCGCTGAAGATACCTTTAGAACATTGACTGCTGTTGATAGTGTAATAGTAGTAATTGATGTTGCAAAAGGTGTAGAGGAACAAACAGAAAAACTAGTTTCTGTTTGTAGAATGCGCAAAATACCGATGATCGTTTTTATTAACAAGATGGATCGAGAGGGAAAAGATGCTTTCGACCTTTTAGATGAAATCGAACAAAAACTTGGATTGACCGTTACCCCACTTAGCTTTCCTATTGGAATGGGGTATGAATTTAAAGGAATCTACAACATCTGGGAAAACAATGTCAATCTTTTCACAGGAGAAACCACAAAAGATATTTTCGAAACAGAACAGATCGATGATCTTTCGGACTCGAAATTAGATGATTTAGTTGGAGAAACAAGCGCTAACACCTTACGAGAGGAAGTCGAACTCGTTGAAGGTATATACCCCAGTTTCGATGAAGAAGCATACCAAAACGGAGATTTACAACCTGTGTTTTTTGGCTCTGCATTAAATAATTTTGGTGTTCGCGAACTGTTAGATTGTTTCATTAAAATAGCACCTACACCACGCCCTAAAGAAAGTGACCAACGTATTGTTTCGCCAAATGAGGAAAAGTTTACAGGGTTTGTATTCAAAATCCATGCAAATATGGATCCAAAACACCGAGATCGTTTGGCTTTTGTAAAAATTGTTTCTGGACTTTTCGAAAGAAATACTCCTTATTTACATACTAGATTAGGCAAAAAATTAAAGTTCTCTAGTCCAAATGCTTTTTTTGCTGACAAAAAAGAAATTGTTGACGTTTCGTATCCAGGTGATATTGTTGGATTACACGACACCGGAAACTTTAAAATAGGGGATACACTAACTGCTGGAGAAGGCTTACAATACAAAGGTATACCAAGCTTCTCGCCAGAACACTTTAGGTACATAAACAATGCTGACCCATTAAAGACTAAGCAACTACATAAAGGAATTGACCAATTAATGGATGAAGGTGTTGCTCAATTATTCACGCTAAACCTTAATGGAAGAAAGGTAATTGGAACTGTAGGTGCACTTCAGTATGAGGTTATTCAGTATAGATTAGAGCATGAATATGGTGCAAAATGTAGTTACGAAAATATCAATATCCACAAAGCTTGCTGGGTAGAGGCTGAAGACGAAAAAAGCGACGAATTTAAAGAATTTAGCCGTGTTAAGAGTAAGTTTTTAGCTCGTGATAAAAGAGATCAGTTAGTTTTCTTAGCTGACTCGCCTTTTAGCTTACAGATGACTCAGGATAAATTCAAATCCATCAAATTTCATGTTACTTCAGAATTTTAAACTACACAATAACTACAGTCGTTTTAATATAACGAATAGTATATGTGATTGACAAATATGTATTATTTCAAACAAAAAAGGGAGTCATTAAAAATTAACTCCCTTTTTTGTTTATCAAATTCTCATATTGTAATCCCAAAGAAATATTCGATTTACATAAAATACTTACAACAAGAACAACTTCCTGAGAATTGAATATTCTAAACAAATCAAATCATATTCCCGAATACTGAATTCTCAGCAACAACACTGATTCTTATTTAAAAAGCCCCTTTAATAAACTTTTTGCAGCATCTTTTACTTGATCTTCTGTTTTCTTGTTTCCTGTATCTGTTTGTTTAGCATCTGTATTAGTGCTAGATGATGATTTTTTGTTTCCTCCTAAAAGTCCTCCTAATACATCTTTAGCCTTACCTCCTATTTTATCGGAAATCTCATTTACAGCTTTATCCTTTAATTTGTTAGATTGCTTTTTGATAATGGCATTAGACAAATCAGAAATAGCCCCTTTCATATCTAATCCAACTTTAGGATTCTTAAAAGTTCCCCCTAGACTGACGGGCACATTCACTTTTGTGGTCTTTAGGTCACTTCCGCTTAGACTACTTAAAAGATTACCTGCTTCATTTCCTAAATATTTAGCAGGAAGATCTAAACCTAAGTTGTATGCTAAGCCTGCATCAAAACTATGCCCTCCTTGTACCTTTACAGCAATATCATCATTCAACTTAAAATCGAATGGCTTTACTTTAACCTTTCCATCTTCAAAATTAAAATTAGCTGTAACATCATGAAGGTTCAATTTATCTAAATCAATAAAACTAGCTTTACTGTTGAATTTACTTAACAACTTATTATTCTCAGAATTTACTTTCGCTTCGACAATCGTCGCATTCGCCAATCCCTTTAGTGAATTTAAATTTGGAGTAAGGTCATTCTTTAAATTCCCTCCTAATTTTATTTTAGAAGAAAAAATACCGGTAAGCGCTGAAGCAATTGGGGTCATTTTCTGAAGCATATCGAAGCTCTGAAACGAATTCGCTAAATTCAATTTACTCATATCTACATCCATATCGAAAGTTGGTATTTTTTTAGAGGTATCTACTTGCCCCGCAAATCCGATACGTCCGCCAAATACATCCGAAGTAACATCTTTTAAAATTGCTTTCGAATCCTTTATAGTAACTTGCCCTTTAGTGTTTTTCAAATTTAATTGATCATAGATAACTTCTTTAGCATCGAAATTAGCTGTGATATTTAAGAAAGCAGGTATTAGACCTTCTACAGAATCTGTAGCCTTATCCACTTTTGCACCACTATCCGCTTCTTTTATTTCTGGTGTTTCTTTTGTTTCTGTTAAGAAATCCTGAATTACGAATTTATTTGACGATACACTAAAGTTACCTTTCAACTCTGCATCAGAAAAAACAAATGGAAGTAAATTCTCTAATTTTCCTTTTCCTGTTACATCAGAGGTTCCTGTTTTTAAATCTAATTTTTCTAATACAATCTGATTAGTATTGAAATTCACTTTAGCTTGCTGAATTTTTACTGGATGAGGCATTGAAGCTTTGTCTGTTACTTCAAAATCCGAAAGCATTACATCGCCATTGCTTTTAATGCGGTCGTATTGTTTTAACTCCATCGATTTTAAATCGAACTTTGTTGCCAAATCTGCTTTTATAATTCCTTTAATACCTTCTGGCAATTGCATAGGGTATGCTTCTGCTAATTTCCCTAAATCAATCTTTCCTTTAGCCTTTAAATCTGCATTAAGATTTTTTGAAAGATTCCATAACTTCCCAGAAAGTAAAAATGGATCATTATCAATACTAAACTTAAAATCTTTAATCAATACTGAAGTATCATCTGGATTCCCTGTTAGATTTTTCACATCAGTATGAATGTGTATATCTTTCACCTCTTTTGAAAGGTCAGGATATTTGAAATTCGCATTCTCCGTTACCAAAGAAATATCCATTTTAGGGATTCTATGATCATCTACAATTCCATGAACTTTTCCTTGAAGATCAAATACTCCGTTTGCTTTAACTTCCCTATAGTCCTTTTTGTAAGCATTAGGAATAGAAGCTAATAAGTTTTTAAACGATGCCCCTTTAGAAGCAAAGTCTAACTCTATATCTGTACCAGATTCTAATATTTGAACAAAACCATCTAATTGAATTGGAATTTCGTTGATATGAGCTTCATTTTTTTTAAACGTATATTTTTGATTGGGTTGATCTACTCCTATTATTGCTTTTAAATCTATTGGCATTTGATTGGTGTATTGTACACCTCCCATTTTATAAGTCAATTTAGTTACGGTTTCTGTATCTAAATCTACTAAGGCACTAGATACATCTCCCTTTCCACTATGGGTCAATCCGCTTAAGGACGCATAGATATTAGAAGATTGATCGTCATAAACAATATTACTATCTAAAATATCATAATTTAGATTGATATTGAATGGACCCGAAGTAGCTGTATCAACCTCTGTTTCTTTAGTTTCTGTTGCAATAGAAGGCTTTGTTATATCGTAATTTGCTTTACCTTCTTTATTGACTTTGACATTGACATTCGCTTTATCAATTACAATTTTATCAATTTTCACTCCTTCATCGAGTCCTTTTATCAGATCTAATATTGAAATTCTTGCACTTATTCCTTCTGCAAAAACAAGGGTATCACCATTAAAAGGTGCATTATTAATAATTTCTAGACCATCGATACTTATACTAGCATTCGGAAAACTTTTAATAAGACTTAAATCGATATCTCGATAATCGACTTTAGCATTTAACTGACCATCTAATGTAGATCTAACTATCGTATCTATTTTCCCTTCTAGAAAAAAAGGAATCGCCACAAGTACAACTATAACAAGTGTAATTAGAACACCTACGACTTTTAGTAATGTCTTCATGTTTTATGATTTTCAGAGTTATATTTATTTAAAAGTTAAATTTACTACCTAAATCAATAGCATCTACTGTAAATTGTTTTCTTTATATTAATTCTTTAGTCAAATCACTGTAAAAAACGATGAATACCCTTTTTCTATCCCTTGGAAGCAATATGGAACCTAGAAAACAGCACCTTAAAAATGCCATCAATTATCTTATAGAAAGACTAGGAAGTATTGAAGTTGTTTCATCGATTTACGAAACTCCTGCTTGGGGGTTTAGCAGTACTCCTTTCTTTAATTTATGCTTAAAAATAACCACAGATATCGACACCAAAAAAGCCTTAAATATCACACAAACCATCGAAAAACTAGTTGGACGAACATCTAAAACGGGATCAGCTTACGAAGCTAGAGTTATTGATATTGATATTATTTACACTTCCGAAGGAATCTTTAATTATCCAAACTTAGTAATACCACATCCTTTAATGTCTCTAAGAAACTTTGTACTCGTTCCTTTAGCAGAAATCGATCCAGAAATAATTCATCCTTTATTACACCGAAGTACCCTAGAACTACTTGCTAACTGCACAGATAATAGTTTCGCTAAGGTTGTTGAGAGTATACAAGTATAACCCCTTCGACTATCACTTGGGTTTCGTATTATTTCTTCATTTTCGAAAATAAATCCCAAATCACTATTCCTGTACTTACCGAAATGTTTAATGAATGCTTTGTTCCTAATTGAGGGATTTCTATCACTGCATCTGATTTCGTAACAACTTCTTGTTGCACTCCTTTTACTTCGTTTCCGAAAACTATGGCGTAACGCTGATTCGCTATAGGTTCGAATTGATCTAAAAAAATAGATTCTTCTGCTTGTTCTATAGCCAATACTTTCACTCCGTCATTTTGAAGTTGTTCTATCAACCTAACCGTATCCTCTACATGTTTCCAAGCTACTGTATCCGTCGAACCCAATGCTGTTTTCCGAATATCTTTATGAGGTGGGGTTGCAGTAATGCCGCACAAATATATTTTTTCAATTAAAAAAGCATCCGAAGTACGAAAAACGGAACCTATGTTATTTAGACTTCTAATATTATCTAGAATCACAATGATCGGAGTCTTTTCTGAAGCTTTAAATTCTTCTACTGTTTTTCTGGGAAGTTCGGCATTTTTTAGTTTTCTATTTTTCATAATCGGCTTTAGGCTCTAAGCAATAGGCTTATTTTTTTCTGCAAAGCTAAAAAAGCTTATCGCTTATAGCATACTGCTTAAAGCTATTTTTGTGAATAAATCTCGAATAACTCAATCTGTATTTTTAGATAACTTAAACGTTCGTTCGATAATTTAGTGTTTTCTAAATTCGAAACGTTGGCAGCAAAAAAATCCCCCGCTAAAAAAGCTAAAAAAGTAACTCCTTTAATGCAGCAGTACAATGCTATAAAAGTAAAGTACCCCGATGCTATGTTACTATTTCGTGTTGGCGATTTTTATGAAACGTTCGGACAAGATGCTATCACAGCGGCTAATATTCTAAACATTGTTTTAACAAAAAGAGGTAATGGTTCTGAATCGGAAACGGCTTTAGCTGGGTTTCCACATCATTCTTTGAATACCTATTTACCTAAATTGGTAAAAGCTGGGCAACGTGTCGCTATTTGCGATCAATTAGAAGACCCTAAACAGACTAAAACAATCGTAAAGAGAGGGGTTACCGAATTAGTGACTCCAGGTATTTCTTTAAACGATGAAGTTTTAAAAAGCAAAAGCAATAACTTTCTTTGTGCACTACATTATGGCAAAAAACAATTAGGTATTGCTTTTTTGGATATTTCGACAGGAGAATTTTTAACAGCTCAAGGAGATTTAGCTTCTATCGATAAGTTACTTCAAAATTTTACTCCAAGTGAAGTTTTGGTATCTAAACCCAAAAAGAATATATACAAAGAAGAAATAGGTGACCGCTATCTTTCTTTCTTTTTAGAGGACTGGGTCTTTCAAGAAGATTATGCTAAAGAAACTTTAAATGAGCATTTTAAAACACAAACCTTAAAAGGGTTTGGTGTACAAGAATTACCCGAAGGTATTATTGCTGCAGGAGCAGTAATTCATTATGTAAAATCGACACAACATAATAATATTGAACACATCAGTAAAATTCAACGTATTATTGAAGATGAATATGTGTGGATGGATCGATTTACGGTTCGTAACCTAGAACTACATCAGTCTACTAGTTTCGATGGGGTAACATTACTAGATGTTATTGACTATACGCAATCGGCTATGGGGGGGCGTATGTTAAAACGTTGGCTAGCGCTTCCTTTAAAAAATAGAGAGCGTATTGAAATGCGTCACGAAGTGGTTGACTTCTTTATTCAAGAAGAAGAAATTCACGAAAAGACACATCAACAAATTGGTCGCATCTCTGATATCGAACGTTTAGTTTCGAAACTTGCTACAGGTAAAATTGCCCCTCGCGAGGTAAATCAATTAAAAAATTCTTTAGATGCCATTGCGCCTATTAAAGAAATTTTAGAACGAAGTAATTTATCGGCGGTTCAAAAAATGGGCGATGCTTTACATGATTGTGAATTACTCCGTCAAAAGATTGAAACTACTTTAGATGAAGAAGCCCCAGTCAATATATTGAAGGGAAAAACCATTGCTGATGGTTTTAATTCGGAATTAGATGAATTACGTCAGCTAGCTTTTTCTGGCAAAGATTATCTAGACAATATGCTTGCTAGAGAATCTGAAACTACTGGGATTCCTAGTTTAAAAATTGCCTCGAATAATGTATTCGGATACTATATCGAAGTTCGAAATACACATAAAGATAAAGTCCCCGAACATTGGATTCGCAAACAAACGTTAGTCAATGCAGAGCGCTATATTACTGAAGAATTAAAGGAATACGAAACGAAAATTCTCGGGGCTGAAGAAAAGATCATCGCTCTAGAACAGCAGTTATTTCAAGAATTATTGGCTTGGATGCACGGATACATTCAAATCATACAAACGAACGGACTGATTATCGGCCAATTAGACTGTCTTTGTGGATTTGCGTCTTTAGCAAAATTACAGCAATATGTTTGCCCTCAATTCACGGATGGTAATGCCCTTAAAATTATCGATGGACGTCACCCTGTAATCGAAAAGCAATTACCCGCTGGAGAATCTTATATTACTAATGATGTGTATTTAGATCGTGAACAGCAACAGATTATTATGATTACAGGACCTAACATGTCTGGTAAATCTGCTATCCTGCGCCAAACGGCTTTAATCGTGCTTCTTTCTCAAATAGGATGTTTTGTTCCTGCTAAGAAAGTTGAAATGGGTATTGTCGATAAAATCTTTACCCGTGTGGGTGCCAGTGATAATATTTCTATGGGGGAATCTACTTTTATGGTAGAGATGAATGAAACAGCTAGTATTTTGAATAATCTTTCGGAAAATAGCTTAATTCTATTGGACGAAATTGGTCGTGGAACAAGTACTTACGATGGTATTTCGATTGCTTGGGCGATTAGTCAGTATTTACACGAACACCCTACAAAACCTAAAACCTTGTTTGCTACACATTATCATGAGTTGAATGAAATGTGTGATATTTTTGAACGTATTAAAAACTTTAATGTTGCTGTTAAAGAGATAAAAGATAATGTTATTTTCTTAAGAAAACTGCAGGCTGGCGGCAGTCAACATAGTTTTGGTATACACGTGGCTAAAATGGCTGGTATGCCTAACAGTGTGATCAGAAACGCACAAAAAATGTTGAAGCAATTAGAAAAAACTACACATCATGAAAATGTAAGTACTACGATCAAACAAAATAGTGAGCAAGAAATGCAATTGAGTTTCTTTAATCTTGATGATCCTTTATTGGAAGATATTAAGAATGAAATTATCGATTTGGACATTAACACCTTGACTCCTGTTGAGGCTTTAATGAAATTGAATGAAATTAAACGCTTGTTGAGTCCTAAGAAACAAAAGGGTTAGGTCTATTCTTATTTTTAGATGTATATATTTTTCTACTGAATTACCCCCGTAGTTCATTTTAAAAAAATATAGTGGCGTCATGCTGAATTTATTTCAGCATCTCATTGCATAGTATCATCCGAATTTCTTTATGAGACCCTGAAACGAGTTCAGGGTGACGACTACTTGTGCTATTTTAATTTAATAGAATAAGTTCAATTTATAAAAAAGTAAAATGCACTATAGATATTGAATTAGATTTAATTCTCTATACATTACACCCTTCGACCAACGCTCAGTGTTCGTATTTGCTTTTTTTAGGCAATCGCATTTAATAGCGATTCAAAAAAAATCAATTTTTATAACAAAAACTTCTTGTCAAACAAAATAAAGGTCGTAAATTTGCACCCGCACAACGCACAAACGTTGTCAAGTTCTTTAAAATTGCGAAAGTAGCTCAGGGGTAGAGCATCACCTTGCCAAGGTGGGGGTCGCGGGTTCAAATCCCGTCTTTCGCTCTGAGAAACTTCTTATAATATTGTACGCTCGGGTGGTGGAATTGGTAGACACGTTGGACTTAAAATCCAATGTCCATTAGGACGTACGGGTTCAAGTCCCGTCCCGAGTACTAAACCTTCTTAATCATTATGATTTTGAAGGTTTTTTTATTTTATACTCTTCCTTAAGAACAAACAGAATTAAGTTATGGATCAACCCAAAAAGTTGCGGAGATACAGTTTTTCAAACTACCGTCACACTCGCTGACTGATAAGGAAGAGAAGAGTGCCTCTTCAATTGTCTTTTATTGAATGTTTTACATCTATTATTGATGGGACTCCTTTACAATTTCTATCGAAGTTCAAGGAGTGACGTAGTATGTGAAGATTTATGAAATAGAAGATCTTAAGGATTTCAACTTATAACAACATTTTGTAAAACCAGTTATCTACTAGTTGCCTTACCCCTTAAACCTTACCTTTATTAGCATCATTCGCCCTTTGCATAATTTCTTTTAGCCTTTGGGCTCTTAGCTCTTTTTCCTTTCGAAGCTTATTTGCTTTTTGATTCATGAGCTTGGTATGCTTGGCTTTATTTTCCGTATTCTTTGGAGATCCTTTTTTAGACATATCTAAATCTTACAAAAAAGACCGCCTTTAACCAAGGCTAAGACGGTCTCATATTATATTTCAAATTAAGCTTACTGTAATACCTCTGAAATCTTATCTTCTAGAGCTTGACCACGTAAGTTTTTCGCGATAATCACGCCATTTTCATCTAATAAGAATGTTGCCGGTATCGAACGTACTCCGAAACGTTTAGCAATAGGTTCTTGCCAAAATTTAAGGTTAGAAATATGTTTCCATGCCATTTGATCTGTTTCGATAGCTTTTAGCCATTTATTTTTGTCTCTATCTAAAGAAATACTAATGATCTCTAGACCTTTATCGTGATACTTATTATACACACGAACTACGTTTGGGTTCTCGTAACGACAAGGCTTACACCACGAAGCCCAAAAATCTAATAAAGTAACTTTCCCCAAATTCTTTTTAAGAGATAACGGAGTCCCTTCTGGAGAAGG
>CALFUO010000032.1 GCA_937929895.1 uncultured Aquimarina sp. | reverse complement strand
CTTTAAAATTCAAAGGAGGATTGTGTTTTTTTATTTCACTTCTATCGTCACACCTGGGCGTAGCGGAAAGGTGTCTCCCTCACTAGGTGATTTTTTTGTTGAATAGAAGTGAAGACCTTTCTATTCTCGGAGGAGATCCCTGCCTTCACAGGAATGACGTTTTGTTGAAAATTTCACTTGTCCTGTCATACCACGAATTTCGATAGAAATTGTAGTGGTATCTCAGACACTAAAAGTATTTTACGTTCAAGGTAGGGTTGAGGGTTTCTCTGTTTTAGGAGTGGATTTCGGTCTTCGTTGAAATGACTTTCGTATCTTTGATATAAATCTTTCGTAGTGAATATTCAAGCAACAAAAATAGAGTTAGTAAAAGCAATATTAGATTCTGATAATATTGACTTTATCAAAAAAATAGCTGAATTCATTAAGGTTGAACAGAAGGATGTTTGGGAAACACTTTCTTTAGAACAGCAAGAAGAAATAGAGCAAGGAATAGAGCAGCTGAATGGAGGAAAGCGTGTAAGTTTTAAATCTTTTCTTAAGAAAATTTCTTAATGCAAGTTTATCTATCTGAATTAGCAGAAGCCAAGCTTTTAGATTTGGCGGAGTACCTTCCCTTAAACTGGGTGAAAGAAATCTAAGGATAAATTCATTTCTAAATTAAAAGAGAAAATCAGTCAGATTTCGCAAAACTTTGAGAGCTGTGTGAAATCTGAACAAATTGATAATTGATATAAAGCTGTAATTACAAAACAAATTACAGCATATTATAGAGTCAATTTTGTAAAAGAAGAAATAGAAGTTATTACCATTTTCGATACAAGGCAACATCCTGAAAAGTTAAAAGGGGATGTTATATAGAGTTTTTAAGATATTAATTTCTTCTTCGAACTCTTGCAATAGGGTCATAAGTTTCTGCTTCACTAATATTGTTAGCACTGTTTTGTTGGGTTTTCGTATCTGCTGTATCGGGAGAGCAGCTTGAGAAAGTAAAAACTAACGAAGCGATTGTAGTAATAATTTTAAAGATTTTCATAGTAGTATTTTGAGTAATTAATGTTTTTATCCTCTTCTTCGAACTCTTGCAATAGGGCCATAAGTTTCCGCTTCACTAACATTGTCAGCACTGTCTTGTTGGGTTTTGGTATCTGCTGTATCTGGTGAGCAGCTGGTTACTATTGCAGCAAGTCCAATAATTGAAGCTAATGTTATCATTGAGGTAATAATTTTAAAGATTTTCATGTGTTATAATTTGGGTTATTTGAAGCTTTAAATTCTTTAAAATTCAAAGGTGGATTGTGCTTTTTTGAGAAAGACACTCTCCTCAGCCCTCCTTAGGAGGAGAGAGCTAGCTATTCCTTCTCTTGAGGGAAGGTTAGGATGGGTGTTTATTTCACTTTCGACGTCACACCTGTGCGAAGCGGAAAGGTGTCTCCTGTACTAGAAAGGGATGATACTCATGTTAATTGAAATATTTTTTTTCTTGGAGGAGATTCCATGTCAAGCACGGAATGACGTCGTATTGAAGAAAGGATTGAGAATATGATAGTTGAAAAAACCAACAACTCACAACAACCAACTAACAACTAAACAAACTATTTCCCAAGCACATTCAACTGCCAATGTGCACCATTTTCGTTGTAATGTGATACGCTACCTTCTAACTGACGCGTAAGGGATGTAATGATCTTCATCCCGAGAGAATCTTTCATTTCGGCATTTTCGTCAAAGCCGATACCATTATCAAAGATGTGAATGCTAAGGTGTTTATCGGGTAAAGGTGTGATTTCTACTGTAAGTTCTGGGTTTTCGATGCCGTCGTAAGCATACTTTAAGCAGTTGATAATAATCTCGTTTACAATTA
Organism: uncultured Aquimarina sp.; assembly: GCA_937929895.1. Taxonomy (GTDB): domain Bacteria; phylum Bacteroidota; class Bacteroidia; order Flavobacteriales; family Flavobacteriaceae; genus Aquimarina. Next base: position 8,151 of record CALFUO010000032.1, on the reverse strand, counting down.
AGGCTAGTGGAATCGCGCTATCAATATTGACACTAATCTCTTCTCCGATTTTAATATCGGGTTTAAAATTGGCGTTATAAGCGTGGAAAAGTCCTAGTATTAACTCGGTAATATAATCTTTGATGTTGATACGGGTATCTACACCTTCTTGGTAGAGTTTTCTGTGTACTAAAGAAAGTGCTTCGACACGTTGTTTTCCGATTAGGATAGCTTCTTGGGCAGGATGACCACTCAATTTATTACTTTGTAGATTTAATAAGCTTGCTACCATTTGTAAGTTGTTTTTTACACGATGGTTAAGCTCGCGTAATAACCAAGCTTTTTCTTGTTCGCGTTTCGAGATTTCTTCTTTTTGTTGTGCTAGTATAGTATTTGCTTTACGTACTTTTTTACGACTGAAGAATAATAATGTAGCCAGTACTAAAAAACTAAGAACCCCAAGTGCTAAAGAGTATACCCATTTTTTTTGGGTGCTATTTATTTTATTAAGTAATCCAATTTGAGTTTCACGTTTGTCAATTTCATAGCCTGCTTTTAGTTGTTCGATTTTACGAACATTTTCTTTGTTTACGAGACTATCTTGGTAGATTTGAAATTGTTTTTGGTGGTGTAATGCTTTTTTGTAGTCTTTTCTTTCGGTGTAGAACTCTGAAAGTAGTTGGTTGAAATCTCGGATTTGTTCTTTTAGACCATCTTGTTTTGCTAGGTTTAAGGCCTCATGATATATGTGTTCTGCTTTTTTATATTCTTTTCGCGTATTATATATTTTTGCTTTTTCTGCTTTAAATATAGAAATAGAATAATTCTCTTTGTAAGGTATGAGAAGTTTGATTGATTTATCTAAGTAATATTCTGAAGAGTCAAGTTTTCTTAAAGAGAGATAACTCATTCCTAGATTACCGATTGATTGTGCTAAAGGAAATTTTAGTTCTTCTTTACTTAGTCCTATTTTAATTGACTTATTAAAATATATTATTGAACTATCAATTAGATTAAGTTGTCTATAACTCTCCCCGAGATTGGTGAGAATAGTCATTTTTTCATAAGGATGCAGAATTTGAGAATTAGCTAAAGCCTCTTTGTAGTACTTTAAAGCATTCCGAGTATCTCCTTCTTGTAAAAAACTACTGGCAATATTTTCATATGAAATAGATATACCAATTGAATCTTTGATTTGGTTATAAATTTTCAATGATTCAAAAGAAGACTCTAATGAGAGGGTGTTATTTCCTAATTCCCTTAATAGGTTGCTGTTAACTTCCAGTGTATTTGCTATTAAATCGAGATTTCCTACTTCTCGAGCTATCTCTAGAGCTTGTTTGCTATATGTTAAAGCGATTTTGAGATTAGGGTGTGTGTATGCAATATCGGATAAGAGAAGTATTTTTTGTTTTTTTGTACAAGGATTATTTTTTAGTACCGAAATTAAAGAATCTACTCTCCTTAAGTTTTGACCAAAAGAAGAGTAGAATAAAAATAATAGTATATAAGATATTTTGCGAATAATAAGTGAGATTATCTTCTTGCTCCTCTAGATCTAGCTCTTAAAATGGGGTCTATACTAAAGCAACAGGTTTGGTTTTTGTTAGAAGTTCCAATATCCATTGTAAATATAGTAGTGAAAGCATAGTAATTATTGTCTTCAGACGGTTCAGAATCAATATTAATATAAAGATGAGCAATATTTTCTTTATAAGGCTCTAAGCATAAAAGTCTTCCTTGTAGTTCGGATTTTTCTTTAACTATAAAATTTTCTAGAAATATACTTTCAATCTTATTATTACCTTTAATAACATCACTATTGGTTACATTCTTAAATAGAATACAAGATAAGCTAAGATTAAAAGGCTTGTTTTCATTTTTAGGTTCTAAAACAAATTCTATCATTTCCGTGTTTTCTTTAATCTTGTCAAGATCTTTTAACTCAACAAAACTATCTGCAGCGATAGGGTTGTCAAATGTTCCTTCTCCTAAAACAGCATTTTGGCAAACATCATTTAATGTTTTTGTGTCTACCTTGATTGTAATGGTTTGTTTATTCATAAGTGAAAATTTAAATTGGTTTATAATTAAAGACTGAAAACTATAAAAAAAACAGTTGTTTCAAAAGTGTTTCGTGTCATTTTTAAATTTTTTAGTGATAAAAATCGATAAACTTCAAAAAATTAACCATTTACTAAGAAAAACTAAACACTCACTTATTTTGTAGTAGCAAAACTATACTACAGCTTTACTATTGTAATAGAAATCGGTAAATAATGTTATTCGTTGATTTCTAAAGGGGTATCCGAAAACCATAAAGAGTAGGAGAAAATAACCAACTTAAATATTCAAAATTATGTCAACAGCAGTTTTAACAGGAGCATATAGTATTTATACATCAGAAATTTCAGCAGAAGCAAAGCTTGCCTTCGAACAAGCTTTAGCAGGACATGTTGGGGTAGAGTATAGCCCAGTAGCCGTTTCTTACCAAGTAGTATCGGGAGTAAACTATAACTTCTTTTGTAACGCAAAAATTGTAGTACCAAACGCTTTAAACGAAGCAGCAATCGTTAGTATTTATGCTCCAATAGGTGAGCCTGCACACGTTACTAGAATTCAAAATGTGTAATTACAGATAGTTTTAATACGATTTGTTGATAATAATTTCGTGTTCAAGGTTTGATTTATTTTTTCGCTAGTGCAAGGCAAAAAATTAAAGAATAGCATTAGCTATTGTTTTCATTTTTTAACGAAGCAATAGTAGAAAAAGAAACTAGCCAAATGCGAAATTATTATTGATAAATCGTATAAGTAACCAGCTTAATTATTAGGGAGTCCTCTAAACTTAGTTTTAGGGGGCTTTTTTTTATTACGTCACTTTTGAGAAGGTAGAGATTCGATCAAACTACCGTCACACTCGGTGACTGATAAGGACGGGAAGAGTGTCTCCTCTCTGAAAAGCTTCAATCATCTTTTGTTGCATATGTAAGTTCACTAGTGAAGGAGATACCACTACAATTTTTATCAAAATTCGTGGTATGACGTATAGGTGACGTTACATTATATTGAGGTTTTAAGTTTACCTCCTAGAAAGATGCTTAATATTAATCCAAACTAAACTAATTATTAAAGGAAAAAAGGCAGAGATATATCCTTGGGTTTCGGTTATGCATACCACTATGAAGCCAACAATACAAAGTAGTAAAGTAAAGGCAAGTGTACGATGTAGCTTTTTCCATTGGGTAAAACACAATCCAAAACTTGCTAGATAAAGCGGATTACACCATAGTAGGTTATAGTTATTTTGCACTTCGGGGTGTTCTGAAAATAGGTTTACACTTAAAGTAAATAGTCCAACCAAGCCAATGATTAAGGTAAACGTCTGGAAAAGCACTCTAGATCTTATAAATACCATTGCTACGAATAGTAAACTGAATAATACAAAAGGAGTGAATTTCCATTTCGAGGATGTTTGTGTAGTTACGTGCTCGAAAATAGGTCGTTGTTTTTCTGCTAAAGGTTTTCCGTTTAGGGTAGCTTTTTCAGCCTCTTCGGATAAAAAATCAGGAAGAAACATCAGTTCCCAGCTATTGATATGGTAATCAATTTTACTACCTAATAGTAAGTTAGCTCCAAATTTTAACCATGGTGTGGGTTGCATATATTCTTTAATGTAAGAACGATATGTGCGATTTGTTTGGGTTTTCTTATAATCAGTGTTTTCGAAACTAGAAAACAAAAAATCTCTAACCTTAGTACTGCAATTATTCTTTAAAAAACCATAGCGGTAATAGCGGTTTTCTGGGCGGTAGTTTTCTTGTAGTAAACGCAATAGTTTTTTGCTCTGTGCGTCTGTTAAGTTTAGTTTTTGCTCGTATACTTGTCTTCCTTCATTAAAATATCCTCGAATAGCATGGTCGAATTCTTGGATACCGAGTTTGTATTGTGCTGTTCCTTTGGCGAATTTTAATAAGAAAAAAGGAGTATCGAAATCGAAAATTCCATGATTATAGACCCAATCCGTTTTGTAAATAGGGTCTTGTACACGTAAAGCGGTATGTCCAAAGATCGTATACGATTGGTCGCCGACTTCGTAGGTTAGTAAAGAGATCGTTGGAGCTTCGGAGCTCCTAGCTGCTAAAATACCTAAGGCAAAGCAAAGGGCTAAAATATATTTTTTCAATCGATGCGATTTAGACACGAATGTCGATTAACACTTATCTTTGTAACGAATTCGATGTAGGGTGTGTTACAGAGAACGTTGTTTTATCGAAGATGAATATTCGAAATATTCAACTCTTGGTATACATCGAATTTATTTTTTCGAAAACAAATTTAACGACAAAAAACAGCACTTGAGGTACTTTATCGAACTTTCCTATAACGGGGCTTCATTTCACGGATGGCAGATTCAGCCTAATGCAAATTCGGTTCAAGAAACTATCGAAAAAGCCTTGTCTTTAATCCTTAGAACTTCAATTTCGATTGTTGGTGCAGGACGTACAGATGCAGGGGTGCATGCCAAATTTATGACAGCTCATTTCGATACAGAAGTCATTTTTGTACCTAAAGATTTAACACATAAATTGAATTCGTTGTTAAAAGAACCGATTGCCATTTATAAAATTTATGTAGTTCAATCCGAAGCACATGCAAGATTCGATGCACACCGTAGGGCTTATGAATATCGAGTGATTACGCGAAAAAATCCTTTCGAAAATTCGTATGCCTACTTAGTGAATCAATCTTTAGATGTTGTGAAAATGAACGAAGCCGCAGCCTTGTTATTGAAGTATAAAAACTTTAAGTGTTTCAGTAAAAGCAATACCGATGTAAAGACCTATAATTGCGATTTGTTTCGATCAGAATGGATTCTAGAAGAAAACCATTTGTTGGTCTTTCATATCGCAGCCAATCGTTTTCTAAGAAATATGGTGCGTGCTGTCGTTGGTACTTTGTTAGAGGTGGGATTAGGTAAATTAGACATCAAGGATATCGACCGTATTTTACAATCCGAAGACCGAGGCGAAGCAGGGTATTCAGTTCCTGCAAAAGGTTTATATTTAACAGAGGTAGTTTATCCTGAAAGTGTATTTTTGAAATAATTATTGATGTCATTCACCCTTCAGCTATATTTTATGCTGAACTTATCGAAGTACTTAGGGTTCGTTTACTTCAAAGAACAACTATCGAAGGCAGCGTGAAGTCGAAGCCTGTTATGAAAAAAGGTCATCATTAAATGAGTGAAAAGAAAAGAAGTCCATACGATTTAAGTGTTTTAAAAAAATTACTGGTATATGCTAAGGGCTATAGGCTCGTGTTTTTTTTCTGTACGTTTTCCGCAGTGTTGTATGCAGGCTTTGTAGTGGCACGACCTTACTTTTTACAGTTTGCTATTGATCAGGGGATTTCTACAAAAAACTTCGGAAATCTGACTCAATACATCACTTTAATGTTAGTGATGCTAGTTTTAGAAGTAATCACACAGCTTACAGTTGTATATTTTTCAAGTTGGCTAGGGTTGCATATTGTAAAAGATATTCGAGTACAGCTTTTTGATAAAATTGTAGGATTTAAAAAGCAATATTTTGACACTAATCCTATTGGGAAGTTGGTTACCCGTGCCGTAAATGATATGGATCGTATTGCTGATGTTTTTAGTCAAGGGCTTTTTATGATTATTGCTGACGTACTAAAAATGACAGCAATCCTCGGTTTTATGTTATATAAAAGTTGGGAGCTAACCTTAATTGTTATGGTGATTTTACCATTAATTATTGTTGCTACACGTATTTTTCATGTTAAAATGAAGGAGGCTTTCGAACAAGTGCGCACCGAAGTAGCTAATTTAAATACTTTTATACAAGAGCATCTTTCTGGTATGAAGATCGTGCAGATGTTTGCACAAGAAGAGCGAGAATTCGAAAAGTTTAAAGCCATCAACGAGAAACATAAGCAAGGTTGGATTAAGACGGTTTGGTATAACTCTATTTTCTTTCCAATAGCAGAATTGATTAGTTCGGTAACTCTTGGGTGTATTGTTTGGTATGCCGGATTAAATTCTTTTGAAAGTGAAGTGTTTACGTTCGGTTTGATATTGATGTTCTTCGAGTTGACCAATATGTTGTTTAGACCTTTACGCCAAATCGCAGATAAATTCAATACGCTACAAATGGGGATGGTCGCAGCACAACGAGTGATCGATATTTTAGAAGAAGATAATCATATCGAAGAAAATGTTACGGCTACACTTTCAACAGTAGAAGGAAATATTGGTTTTCAGAATGTACAGTTTAGCTATATCGAAAACGAACCTATATTAAGAGACGTGTCTTTCGAAGTTAAGGCTGGACAGACCATTGCAATTGTAGGCTCTACAGGTGCAGGAAAATCAACAATTATTAGTTTGTTAGGACGTTTTTACGATATCAATTCGGGTAAGATTACTATTGATAGAGTTGATATTACCAGTTTATCACTAAAAGAACTTCGTAACTATATTTCGATTGTATTGCAAGATGTGTTCTTGTTTGCGGATACGATTTTAAATAATATTACGCTGGGTAAAGATGATATCACCGAAGCTGAGGTTGTAGAAGCTGCCAAGAGTATCGGTATTCACGAGTTTATCACGAGTCTGCCCGATGGTTATCATTATAATGTAAAAGAAAGAGGAGCAATGTTGTCATCGGGTCAACGTCAACTTATTGCATTTTTAAGAGCCTATATAGCAAAGCCAAAAATTTTAGTTTTGGATGAAGCTACTTCTTCAGTAGATACCCATAGCGAACAATTGATTCAGAAAGCGACAGAGAAAATCACCGAAGGAAGAACCTCTATCGTAATTGCCCATCGTTTAGCTACTATTAAAAAAGCAGACTTAATTCTAGTAATGGATAAAGGTCGTGTGGTAGAACAAGGAACGCACAACGAATTGCTTCAAAAGACAAAAGGTTTCTATAAGAATTTGTACGAAGTACAGTTTGGGGAAGAAGCTACGGCTTAATAGATGTCAGTTGTGAGTTGACAGTTTTGATGCATTACTTTTTTGAGATTATAAATTTTAAGAAGTGAGTCAGAACAATTTTATTTAAAAAAAACACAAAAAAGCTTTGCTTCCCTCTTTGAAGAGGGGTTGAGGGAGATGTTTTTATAGAAAATACCCATCCTAACCTTCTCTTAAGGGAAGGAACTTATCTTAATTATTGAAATTTTAAGATCGTTGCAAGGCAGCCAGTATAGTTTTGAATGATTTTGTATCTTTTATATATGAAATTATTAACTGATAGTATTTGTGATTTACGCACACGTAAAATCAAGAAGCAATTTTTTACACAAATAAATACACTTTTAGATTGGAATTCTATAAGCTGTATTATCGATAATTATTACCCGAAAGGTAAAAGTGCTACAGGTAAGCCTAGTTATGATGGTCTTTTGTTATTTCGTATGTGTCTATTACAGACCTGGTATGGTTTAAGTGATTATGAGGTAGAGGATAGAGTTAATGACAGCATTTCCTTTAGTTATTTCTGTGGTTTAACGATCGATCAAATAGCCCCCGATCATAGCACTATAAGTCGTTTTCGTAGCTCAATGACAAAATCAGGGGCTTATGAGATTTTATTCAAGGAGATAAATACTCAATTAGAATTTCACAATATTATTGTTAAGACAGGAGCGATAATTGATGCTAGTGTTATTGATACTCCACTAAAACCTAAAGGTAAAACTAATCACCAGGTTACAGAAGATCGTAAAGACGAACAAGAAGTAGAAGTGAAAAAGGATTATGCAGATAGTGTAGATAAGGAAGCCTCTTGGCTTAAAAAAGGGGGTAAGTACAGATATGGTTATAAAAAACACCATGTCACAGACTCTGAAGGCTTAGTATTAGGAGTTCTTACCACTAAAGCTAGTACCAATGAAATTGCTAATCTTGAAGAAGTTTTAGCAGGGCAAACTCACACTTTAAGTTTTAAGACTTTGAGTAGATATTGTTGTTCATAAGCACATTTAAGTCTCTTGCCTTTAATGCCTTGCTTTTCTGTTTTTTCCTTTTTCAAAAGATTTAATGCAATTTTACTTAGTATGGAGAAATTTTGAGCAGCATTTCCTGCTCTTTTTCTTGATGCATCTTCGGAAAAAGCAACGTCTAACACCCAATGT
>CALFUO010000031.1 GCA_937929895.1 uncultured Aquimarina sp. | reverse complement strand
GCTTTTAAGGGGTTATTCTATTTTTTTGCAACTTTAAAATACAACCTTTTAAGCAGTTTTTCAATTCTAAAACCCCTTAAAACATCAATAAAATCAATACTTTAAACAAAAAGCAAAGTGATTTTCAGGGGATGGCTAAATTATATAATAGTTAACGTTTTTCATTTCTATATGATATATGCTTTAAGAAATTAAAGATAAAATGTATAGTTTTAGCTATTTTTGAAGTCTAACAAAGTTATTACTAATATGCTTTGTAGTAAGATTAATTCATAAAAAGATGAGTATATGAGCACACGAATTATACTATTTTGCTTAGTATTATTTACGAATAAGGCATTATTGTCACAAACGCCAAAGAAAACTTTCTTTAGGCAGCTTAAAACTAAACAAATTGTATCCGATCAAAAAATAGAATGGAATAACTTTGGGCCAGGAATCTCTGGTTACTGCGAAGAATTTTGGTGTCATCCAACAGACTCTAATGTAATGTTTATGGGGCCAGATATGCATGTTAGTTACGGTACATGGGACAATGGTAAATCATGGCAAACTATAAAAGATAGTGATGGAGATGGGCAAGGTATGGAGCGCGTACTCGATATTTGTTTTTCTAAAAAGAATCCAGATTTTGGGGTAGCTATAGAACGAAAAGGATTAGTTTTCACTACGAATAATAAAGGTCGTGATTGGGAATTAGTACACACAATTAAGCGTAAAGACAAAGGGCATCGCTATAATGCACATACAAAGATTGCAATTCACCCTGATAACGATGATATCTGGCTTATAGGTGCAGGTGATTTTTGGAATGTAAAATATAATCACCGTTCTCAAGAAAATATTAGAGGTATTAAAAATAAGATAGCTAGTTATGGTTATATACTTAAAACAGAAGATAAGGGAAAAACCTGGTCAAAGATAGCTACTGATATATCGAGTGATTTAGATGTTGCTAGAATTATTTATAACCCTAATGATCCCAACATAATTATTATTGCGACGAATTTTGGGGTTTATAGAAGTACAAACGGAGGTCAAAACTGGTCACCTAGTAATACAGGATTACCAAATAATTTGCCAAGAGATTTAACGTCTTTTTACAATGATAAAACTAAAGAATTTACTTTGTTTTTGGTTGAACAAACTGTGTATGAACCTAACGGGGATAGTATCAATACAAAAGGAGGAGTTTACAAGAGTATTGATGGAGGTGTAAATTGGGTAAATATTACAGGGGATTTAAGTTTAGATTTTACAAAAATAAAAGATTGGCAACATAGAAATAACTATCACAAGGCTATTAGTCATTGGTTAGGCCAAAATTCTAAGAAACTTTATCCGAAACTACCAGAACATACCTTTCCGATATTTAATCGAATAGTTGTTAATCCAATTAATCAAGAGGAAATATATCTTGTTGCAAACCAAAGGCACGATAGAAGCTTTGGGCCTGGAGATGCTTGGACAACAAAGGATGGGGGTAAAACTTGGGAAATTTGTGCTAGAGCAGGATTGTATTGGCTTAATGAAGGGGATAAAGAATATTGGCAAACTAAAGGATACGATCGTTCAGCTAATGTTAGTTTTGCTCATTTACAATCTACAATTAACTCTAGACATGAGACTAGAAATGGGAATAGATTACTTTCCATTAACTCTAAAGGAGAAGCTTTTATTGGTGTAAATCAACAAATACAGAAAACTGCCAACGGAGGAAAAACCTGGGAACAAATTGATGATTACGAAACAGCACCACAAAGTGGTGTTTGGATAGGGCGAGGAGCAAGTGATTTGCCAGGTCGATATATGTTGTTAGAAACAGGGATTAAAGATCGTTATTTATTTTGTTCAGGAGAACATGGATTATGGCAGTCAGCAGATTTAGGCAATTGGGAAGATAAAACTGCAATAGCTTTAAAACAAATTGAAGGACAGTCCTTAGATAGTAAAACGTATCATAGTGCACATTCAATATCAACTGTAGCCGTACACCCTAATAACCCCGATATCATTTATATTTTGCCTTGGAGACAAGAGCATATGGGAAAAGTGAGAAGATCAATGGACGGAGGAAAAACCTGGGAGAATATTGCAACAATTTTTACAAGGAAACCTGGTAGACAATATCCAGAAAATCCAGTAGCATATCAAAATTCACTTACTTTTGATAAAAAGAATCCTAAAACAATGTATTTCTGCGCAACTCGTACCGCCGTGCAAGAAGTACATGGGTCTATTCCTGAAGATGCCTTTTCTAAAGGAAAGTATGGGGTATACAAGTCTACAGATATGGGATTTACATGGAAGGAAATGAATAGAGGTTTACCTGATGGATGTAGTGTAAGAAGATTGACAGTTGACCCAAAAAATTCTAACATTATTTACGCATCATTAAATTTAAAAAGAGACGGTCCTAATGGAGGATTATATAAATCAATGAATGGGGCTAGAAGCTGGAAAAAAGTAACAACACTTCCTACAGAAATAAAATCTGTTAACAATCTCTTTATTGATAGAAACTCAGGATACTTATATGCTTCTTGCGGATCTAATAATAGTGATTATGAAAGTGGTGGAGTATGGGTAAGCAAAAATAAAGGGAATACTTGGAGTTCTTTTTTTAAAGCGCCTTATGTATGGCAAACAGAAGTTTCTCCTGTAAATTCTAATATTATTACTGTTAATGTGCCTTTACCAAAAGGAAAGAATAAAACAGGTTTTAAAAATCCTGGATTATATTTGACGCAAGATGGAGGAAAAAGTTGGAGTAAAATTAATAAAGGTATCGGACAACCTAATAAAATGACCGATTTTAAACCAGACCCTTATAACGAAAAGATATTATGGAGTGCTGGTTGGGGTTCTGGATGGTTTAAAACCACGATACCATAACAGAATAAACTCTTTTATGTAAAGTAAAAATAACATCGTTTTGTATTGCTCCAAAACGGTGTTTTTTTGTATTTAGCTTTTCGTTATAACAGAATTAAAACATACCATAATATTTCATATTTAACATTCTGTATCAATAGTGTGGAGTTTTAATCATCTGTAATTTAGTGTTTTGTGAATATGTATTAGTTCTGGTTTTGAATCAAGCCATATGTTAATTCTATGCTTTATCTAGGCATATTCAGAAAATAAGGCAGTTTTAAAAATTAACGTTATAAAATCCAAGATTTGAGCAGACTCATCTCTTAGATTTTTTTTTTCGACGTTCTGAGTGCTATTTTTTTTATATTCATTCACAAGATAACGTACCTCTCCCTTGAAGTCTAGATTTTTAAAAAGATTAGGCTGTTATTTTTTTGCTAAATTGAAGTATCATCCGCCTTCCCAATAGATATGAATTTAAAATTAGATAAGTAATCCCATTCTAGAAGTAATATTCTTTTAATGTATTTAGGTGGTGTCTTGGATGACCGATTACTACTAATCCAATTGCCAAAGGAGTCATTTCTTTCCCAAAACAAGTACCTACTTGTAATAGTTGTGATTCGGTTAGGCTTTCAAAAAGAAATATACTTGATTCTCGTACCGTTTTAAATTCAGTTAACAAATTTTCGATAGACTTTGAACTAACATCAGCATTGTCTGCGTAAAGATTTTCATCCATACCAGGAAGTTCCACATTTCCTTCTCTAGCGAATACTAAAGCACGAAATGACATTACGCGTTCTGTATCTATACAATGTTGTAGCAATTGTTTTACCGTCCATTTACCTTCTTGATATTGGTAATCGGCTTTGAGCTCTAGCTGAGATTTTACCTCTTCGAAAACCGAAATATTATCTTTCAATCCATCTATCAATTGAGTATGGTCTTCAACTAGGTTGATATAGCGATCGAAAAACTTGGGCATGAAGGGTAAATCTGATTTGGTCATATAGTGTTGAGGTTAGTTTGTGTTAGGCTGACTGTTATAAATATATGAAAGTTATAAGGTATCTGATTTGTATCTTAAGCTAAACAGGAATTTCCTTTTTTAGGATATATAGTAGCTGTGAAAGTAATATGTCCTGATAGGTCTTTAAGACCTAGTAGGTATTTTTTTACGGTGTAAACCTACAAGGTTTCAAAAACCTTGCAGGAAGAACAGTAAGAAAAAAAGAAACTTAGTTTTTCGTGAGCTAAGCGTCTTTTTCAATCAACTCAATGCGATTGTCCCAGAAATCATAGAGAGAAAATCTACTGATACCAAGTATCTTGAAATCCTCTTTTGTTTGAATCCCTTTTTCAATTAAGTAGGCTTTTATAGCATCTAAATTTTCAACTTCGAAAGCTGGGTGTCGTTTAGAAACACCAGGTAAATCTTCTGTCCCTATGTGTAGACAGATATTGGCTATTTTTAACCAAAAGCCACCATTATGCCTAACTTCTGTAGGCTTTTCAATTTCTTCTAAACCTAAAATACCACAGTAAAACTCTCTTCCTCGATCTTCTGTACCATGTGGGATACATATTTGTACGTGGTCTAGTTAGGTGAATTGTATTTTTATAGTGCTCTAATATAAGAGAATGGGTTAATCGATTTCAACTAAAATAGGGCAATGGTCACTATGTTTTGCCTCTGGTAAAATAGTCGCTCGAGTCAGTTTATCTCTAAGAGGTTCAGTCACCATATTGTAATCGATACGCCAACCTTTATTGTTTGCTCGGGCATTGGCGCGGTAACTCCACCAACTGTAGTTATGAGGTTCTTGGTTAAAGACTCTAAACGAATCTACGAATCCACTATCAATAAATTTGCTCAGCCATTCGCGTTCTTCAGGTAAAAAACCAGATACTTTTTTATTACGAACAGGGTCATGAATATCAATGGCTTCGTGACAAATATTGTAATCTCCACAAACCACTAAATTCGGAATTTCATTTCTCAGTTCAGTTAGATATTCTAGGATTTCATCCATGTATTTGAACTTGTATTCCAAACGATCGATATTCGTTCCGCTAGGTAAGTACATACTCATTACTGAAACTCCATCGAAGTCCGCTCGAATATTTCTTCCTTCGAAATCCATATGATCTATACCTGTTCCGTACTCTATGTGATTAGGTGCTGTTTTCGAAAGAATTGCCACGCCGCTATATCCCTTTTTCTGAGCACTATACCAATAACAATATTTGTAACCCGCTTCATGAAAAACAGATAGATCCAATTGATCTTCTTGAGCTTTAATTTCTTGTAGGCAAATTACATCAGGATCTGCCTGAATTAACCATTCGATAAACCCTTTTTTAAGAGCAGCACGTATTCCGTTTACGTTATATGAGATTATTTTCATTGTGACTTTCTTGCTTTTTGGCAAGATAAAACATAAATCTTCTTTTCGAATAGGGTTAGTAAGATTCATTTACTAAAGAGAAATAGTCATTCACTAAAATGTTTTAGAGTTTGATTATGTGGGGGTTAATATTGTTTGAAAGTAACCATTTAAAAATAAGAATATTATGTCAACTCTAACATTTTCTGAGATTAATGATAATAGTGAAGTAGATATCGCAATTATCGGAGCTGGAATTTCGGGGCTTTATTGTGCTTACAGACTTTTAAATAGTTCGGAATTTAAAGGAAAAAAAATAGCTATTTATGAAAGGTTGAATAGAACGGGAGGAAGATTACAATCGGATTTAATTCCTGTTGTAGAAGATAAGCAAGCCCCAGATAATGGAGAAAGTCCAGATTATTTTGATAACGTAAAGGTCGATTTAATTAAAGAAGAGCAAGGGGGGATGCGATTCAATTACGATATGACCGAGCTAATGACCTTAATGGGGAAATTAGGATTATGTCAT
>CALFUO010000030.1 GCA_937929895.1 uncultured Aquimarina sp. | reverse complement strand
CAGAGTATATATTATATTGATAATCAATACAGTATACGAAATTTTCATCTAAAAAACAATTAATATAAGATTGAAAATCAATAAATTAAAAACTATTTATTGATGGTTGAAAAGTTCCTTTTTTTAATGCGTTTGCCCTGACAATTTGTATTTCTCTTAAGAATCTTCTACAAGAAGAAATTCCATACTAACCCAAAACGTACTGTAAAATCTCTAGTACCGTAATTTGTAGTCAGTAGTTCTGTATTGGTTTTAAAAATACTCTGAAAGTTTTCTAATGTAAAGAAAATACGTGTCTGACGTACTTTAGCATTTAAAAAGAAATCTAAGAATGGAGATCCCCCGAATTTAGCATCGTTCTGCACATAAAATTCTCCAATTAAAGGATCGTATCCATCTGCGTTGTATTCTGTATAATATTTAAACGTAAAACCTGTCTGCAAAAACATGGCTCTTTTAAATACTTCACTACTAAAATAAAGACTGTTTCTAGTGATAAAACTCGGCACATTATAATTCGAAGTTCCTGAACCTCCTACATTTTGAAATTGCAATGTATTATCTAAACTCCATTTTCTAAAACGTACGGTGTTGTTCGCTTTAACTTTTAGTACTTGTATAGCATCTTCTAATTGAGAAGGCGAAGATACTGTAATAGGCACTGTATCTTCAACGACTACAGAAGATCCTGTTGTCGTAATATCTACTTCTGTTTGCACATCTCTTCTACTAAAAAATAAATAGTTACTAATTATACTATAATCTACATTAAAGTTAACTAAACCTTTTGCTCGCAAATTGGCAGTAAACGTATTTCGAACCTCATTATCAAAATCTGTAAACCAGTTATAGGCTATATAATTACTCTGATGCAACTGATAATTGAAACCCGGAGCTTCGGATGTCAATTGATATCCAAAGTCAAAATTCCAACGATCATTGATTTTATAACCTGCTGTTGCTTTAATTTTCTGATTTTGTAAATCTCCGGAAAGACTAGACTCTACATCTCCTTTTAGCAAGAAACCTTTGTAATAATTAGAATAAGTTCCTCCGAAAGAAATTACTTCGTCTTTAATCGAAGCTGGAATCACTGTCCCTAAAGCACGATCGGCATCACTAAAAACATAAATACTCTTATAGAAGTAATTGAAATCTGTATACTTCACAAAACCTCTTAGATTCCCTATATACTTGTTGCTCCAATCCAAATAAAGGCTATTGGTGTAAGACTCTAATGTTCTACGATCACTAAAATCATCTGTATTCTGCGCTTCTCCGAAAAATTCTGGCAAAGCACTTTGCTGATTAAACTTAAACTGCTTGTTTTCACTAGTGTAGGTATGTCCAACAGCTATTTGATTCGAGCTAATGGTATCTCGAACACGCAAACGGAATTGATGATCTAAATGAAAACGTCTCCCGTCTAATTCGTTTTCTGCATTTTCGTAATTGACATCTAGCGTTCCTCGATCACTAAATTCTTGATCACCACTTGTAAACTGTTCTAAACTACCTTCATCTAACCCACCGTTTTCTTGATTTAAAATACGTTGATCTGTAAAATGAAGATTGGCTACATATTTTCGACTTGGATGCTGATAGCTTAAAGTACCTCTAAAAGCTTTGGTGCTGGTCAATTGGTTTCTATATTTCCCCAGTGAACGCTCTCCTTGGTAACCGATAGATAGGTTTAGGCTTCGCGAAGTATTCGTGGTAAAGAAAACATTTAGATTTTGCCCCTGTTCGAAAGCTGACCTATAATATAAATCTGATAATGGCGTAGGAACATGATAATAGTTAATGTCCTGTTTTTCTAAGTAAGCTGCATGTCTCGCCTTAGCCCCAAAATGTGGAATTGCATTAAAATGATAACGCTGTTTGGCTAACTCTAAATAAGGACGCCCCGTGTTAACAAAATGCTGTCTTTCGAAATTATCTTTTCTTAGATAATTGAATTTATAATGTTTTTTGATACTTAGAGTAGTATCTAAATACGTGGTATCTTTTTCGTAAGAAATGATCTTGTACCACTCTATAGGTGCACGTTCTACTTTTTTCTTTTTCTGAGAAAACTTCCTTTTTGAATCTCCCGATTCTCCTCCTCCATCAACAGGTTCTTCTTGTCCAAACGCTGTGTTTGAGATACAAACGACACAGAACGTCAAAATAAAAAAATGCAGCAGCTGTCTAAGCTTATTCATATAAGCGATTCTTTTCTAAATTCTTTAAAAGCACACCTTATTAGACTTCTTTAAGCCTTTAAAATGTTCTATTTTTGAAATCAATTGCAATATTACTTGATAATACTGATTTATAAAGTAAACGTAGCACTTTTTATGCTCGAACTAAAAAAAAATATCAATCTACTAGAATGCGGAACAGATGAAGCTGGCCGTGGTTGTCTTGCTGGTCCCGTAACAGCTGCTGCTGTGTTATTGCCCGACGACTTTCATTCGGATTTATTGAATGATTCTAAAAAGCTATCTGAAAAGCATCGAAACTCATTGCGAGAATTGATAGAAAAAGAAGCTATTAGTTACAAAGTCACTCATGTCTTTATGGATGAAATTGAAAAACTAAATATTCTCAATGCTTCGATAACTGCGATGCAGCGTTCTATTTTAGAATTGAATCCAAAACCTGAATTTATTTTGGTAGACGGAAACAAGTTTAAATCTGTTAGCGACATTCCGCATGAATGCATTATTAAAGGTGATGGAAAATATATGAATATTGCCGCAGCATCTATTCTTGCTAAAACCTATAGGGATGAGTATATGAAAGAGATTGCAAACAAATACCCCATGTACCAATGGACAAAAAACAAAGGATATCCTACAAAAGCACATCGTGAAGCTATTTTAGAACATGGTGCTTCGCCATACCATAGAAAAAGCTTTAAGCTTGTACCAGATCAATATACTCTAGATTTAAAATTTATAGACTAATGAAGTCTTTACGATATCACACAAAAACCAACCTATTACTTTCTCTTCTTGGAATGATTTTTCTCTTCGTTTCATGCGATCATAAAATTCAAACTTCTCGAAAACGCCCTGATTTTCTACCCAACCATGCAGCCATTATTTTAAAATTCTCTAACCTAGAAAAAGCAAAAGCTAACTTAAAAGAGGTTACTCTAATTCAAGAAAATAAAAAATCAAAAGTAGTCCAGTTTTTCGAGGATAATTTAGTCTTAAAACACTTTAGTAAAACGAATGCTAGTTTTAATATTGGATTTTCTCCAACAACTAAAAATACTTACGAAACGACTTATTTGACGAAAGATTCAATATTTAACACCTATATAACAAAAACACCTGTAGAAAAATTCAAAGGAATAGCTATTTATGAATTTCAATTAGAAAACACTCCTTTCTGGATTTCTAATTTTAGAGAAACACATATCATATGTTCTAATGAAAGCTTTTTAAAAGCGAGTATAGAACAATTTAAAAGTAACATAGAATTTAATGATAATGCCATTTTAAAAAGCTGGGATGCAGAAGCTATAGCTTCTTTCTACATAAATCTTGAAAAAATAGCACAACCATTACATCTGTTAGATGGCCTATCAGACCAATTAACTTCGAAAGGACTATTAGCCGGTGATCTTACACTAAGCAATCAAAATTTTATTGTCAATGGGGTTTTCCATTTTGACAAAAGCAGTACTCCCATAGACTTTACAACTCTGGGAAATCATGAACTTTTTGAATTGTTCCCATCTGTAAAGAAAAGTTACTCATTAAATAGACCACAAAAAATCTCAGATTCACTAGATATAGAGAAAAAGGATGTACAATTACTTGTTGAAAGTATAGAGTCTTACGGAATACTAGAAACCTCGAAGAAAGCAGTTTTAGGACTAAAACTGCTAGAATCTTTTGAAACCGATAGCTTGTTTCATTCAATATCTGAATCTGATAGTCTTAGCGTAAAAAAATTAAAGCAAACCATTACTTCTAAAGATTTAAGTATTCCTTTGAGCAACTCTATAGATTCATTAAAGTATGGTTTTGTTAAAAATAAATACTTGCTTCTTGGAGACGCAACTTCTTTAAACAGTATTTCTAAAACAACTGTTGCTCCTGAAAAGTTGCTTACCTACAACGAAATTACAAAAGCCATAAATCAAGAATCTGCGTATTTGAGCATAAAAGAATCTTTAGATTTCTTCGAAGGTTTAGGAATACGCGATACTCTAAAAACTTCGAAATATCCCTTAAC
>CALFUO010000029.1 GCA_937929895.1 uncultured Aquimarina sp. | reverse complement strand
ATAATTAATATTAAATGTTTTATTTAGAGTGTCTTGTGAATTTTTGAAGCTAAAAATTTTAGAAAATATATTTTCTAAGATGTATTGAAAAAGTCTTAGACGAAAACGTCCAATGTATTGATATATAAAAGTCTATTTTCTCTTCTCTTTCAGTGAAACGGTCTATATTCTAAAGTTTCGGATGCTAGTGTTTTTTTTACCAATAACAAGCTTGACTTGTATAACATACACTTTACAAAAGTGCGTTTAATCTAATATTTAGAACTTGAATGTAGGAGTCTTTTTAGCTTCAATCAAAAAAGATTAAAGTAAAATCAAAAAATGCCCTCAATTTTCTAAAGCCTTCTTCAATACCTCCCCAAATCGATATACATCTTCGAATGAACAATATAATGGAACAGGCGCTAAACGAATCACATTAGGTTCCCGCCAATCCACATACACTCCGTTTTCCATCAAATAATGAAAAACTTTTTTTCCATAACCATGAAGAAAAACCGATAATTGAGTTCCTCTTTCTGCTGGAGTAATCACTTCAAAATCTCCTTCTATTTCATTACCGATTGCATTCAGCACAAACTCTAAATAAGAAACGATCAAATCTCGCTTTTCAATCAGCGTTTCCATACCTACTTCATCAAAAATTTCTAACGAAGCTAAATAAGGTGCCATACTCAATACAGGGGCATTACTAATCTGCCATGCATTTGCATCTGGTTCTGGCACAAATTCGGGAGCCATTAAAAAGCGTTCTTTTTTGTTGTGTCCCCACCAGCCTTCGAAACGAGGAATATCTGACAGTCCATGATAGCGTTCATTCACAAAATAACCCGAAGCACTACCTGGACCACTATTCATATATTTATAACTACACCAAGCTGCAAAATCTACATTCCAATCGTGCAATTGTAATTTAATATTACCAACAGCATGAGCTAGATCCCAACCAACAAACATACCTTTTGTTTTAGCTGCAGCTGTAATTGTTTTCATATCGAAAACTTGCCCTGTGTAATAATTCACCCCTCCAATTAACAATAAGGCAGCTTCATCTCCTACTGTTTCAATTGTATTTAAGATATCTTCTGTCCTAAAATTGTACTCACCCTCTCTCTTTTTCAATGCTACGATCACCTCTTTTGGGTCATATCCATGAAATCGAACCTGACTTGCCAACATATACTGATCACTAGGAAAAGCTTTTTCTTCACAAATAATTTTAAAACGCTTAGAAGTCG
Organism: uncultured Aquimarina sp.; assembly: GCA_937929895.1. Lineage (GTDB taxonomy): Bacteria > Bacteroidota > Bacteroidia > Flavobacteriales > Flavobacteriaceae > Aquimarina. The sequence goes on along the minus strand of CALFUO010000029.1, from coordinate 7,519 downwards.
GACGATAAAACGAAGTCATTAGCAAATGAAGATTCACAGTTAAAGTATTCATTACAGAAACTTCACTTGGCTTTGCTCCAACTACTTTCGAAAGCTTCTCAGAAAAACGTTCATGATAATCCCACCAAGGTTTTTCGGCATAAAAATGCCCCTCTACCCCTAGATTCCGCCAATCCATCATAATCTCATTCACATAATCCTGTGCATTATCTGGCTGTAAACCCAAAGAATTTCCGACAAAATAAATCACCTGTTTCCCTTCTAATTTCGGAAAATGAAATCTACTTCTATAAGATTTTAAAGCATCTTTTTCGTCCAGTGATTGCGCAAAAGCTAGGGTGTTTTCAAACTTCATATTTACAAAGATATAAGGTAGTTCCCAGTTGTCAATAATCTGCAAGCAGTAATATTAGTAAGAATTGTAAATATTATAAGCAACGATACTCATAGCTTACCTGCAAACAGCATTCCCGCTATCCACTTATAGTTATGGCTCGACATAGGTCGCTCGCCATAAGCTACCGCTTCTATCGGGGTTAGAAAACCAAAAGCCATCGTATATTTGCTTAAACTACCTCTTGTAAAGCTCAAAAAAAAGTAGTTAAAACTAATGAATTTGAATTTCGAGCTAAGCCTCGGAACATTACATCCCTTTTTTGGGGTGCCAATAAATTTTAGAGATCAATGCATTTTATACCACAAGAACTAGATGATTATGTTGTAGCTCACTCGCAACAAGAACCTGAATTATTACAACAATTGACCCGAGAAACTTATCAAAAAATACTTCAACCTCGAATGTTGAGTGGTCACTATCAAGGCCGTGTATTAAGCATGATTTCTAAACTAATAAACCCAAAAACAATTTTAGAAATCGGAACCTACACAGGATATTCTGCTCTATGTTTATGCGAAGGACTTCGAAAAGAAGGTAAACTAATTACCATTGATATCAACGAAGAATTAGAATGGTTACAATCTAAGTACTTTCAAAAATCAGATTACAAAGAGCAAATCATTCAAAAAGTAGGAGACGCAACTCAAATTATCCCCTCATTAGAGGAAAAATTTGATCTAGTATTCATTGACGCAGATAAACCCAACTATCCACTATACTTCGAACAAATTATAGACAAAATGAATTCTGGTGGCATCATCCTATCAGACAACGTTTTATGGAGTGGTAAAATCATCGAAAAGTTAGACCCTCGAGACGAGTCGACCAAAGCTTTATTGCATTATAATAAACTAATCAATGAAGATACGAGAGTAGAAACCCTATTATTAGCTATTCGAGATGGGTTAACTATTAGTCGAGTTATCTAATACGATCCTAAACCATAAAATGTAACATATATTAAGTTTACTTTTCTACTTTTTCTTCGTTTCAAAATGAAACCGTAGTAGCTACACTGTTATTCTTTAATTTTACGCCTTGAAAAAGCGAAAATTAATTCTAAATATTTATGCCGCATTTTATAGTTTAAATCGTATAATTAATAATCGAAATCTCACTCTAAATAATATTTAAAATTTCATAAACATCTGCGTAAAATAATATTGCCCTGTCGCTTTCGATTTCAATGTTGCAATACCTATTTCATCGAAATCCCCTAACAAATTTGCTCTATGGATATCGCTTGCTATCCAATCTTCTACAACTTCTTTTGCAGAAGATTGTCCTCTTGCTGTATTTTCGGAAATTTTATAAGCTCCCAGTACATTGACCAATGCACAAAATCTATCTGGAAACATACGATGACTCGCTTTACCTTCTTTAATTTGACTAACACAATGATCTGTCGCAACAACGACGCCTATCGTATTCGAAATCAATGGATTTAAACCCATACTTTGCCTGTATTCATTTACCAGAATAAGAATTCTATCGCTAATTGACCTAATATCTTTAGACAACAATATACTTTTTTCGTTATCACTGCATTTCTCTAATTTAGAAATGTAATCAGTACAACTGATATGAACAGACTCTCCATTCGAAAACACAGTATTATTAGCATCTTCTGAAACTAATAAATCACTGACATGTAAAACATCCTTATTTGCCGTGGCAGTATCGTCTGTTTCTGGAAGTAAAATATTTCCCATAATAATATCTTCACTATTTTCTGAAGTTGAACATGATAAAAAGGACGATAGTACTAGTAGTAATAAAATTAATTTACTCATAGTTAAAGGTTTAAAGTGTGAATATTACATTAAATAATTCTTTCATAAAATGAACTACCCAATACGTTGGCTACCAGTAATTTACAAACAACCTACATAGATTCAAACTAAAAAATCTTTTTTAACAAATTTATTATGAGTCCGTTAATAATTATCAAATTCATTTATGGATAAAAATTTCGTATAAATAGATTGAATTATTTTTCACTAGACTAGGGCAGGGAAACATGAAAGTATTAATCCAGTTGCAATGGTGGAAAAAGAATAGCCTTTGCTATTGTTTCTTTTTGTAATACCATTTCCTATATGAATTTACCTTAAAGAAAAAGATGATTTTTGGAATTATACAAGTCAAAAAAATTTAGCATAGCAGTAGCTACGGTAGTTTTTTATGTTAAAGCAAAATTTTAAAAGGCGCTTTTTAATTCGATAAATTCATATAAGAACTAGTATAAAAGTTTATTTTCTATTCTCTTTTCAGTGAAACGATCTATATTCTAAAGTTTTAGGTGCTATTGAAAATAAAATAGAAAAACCAAAGAAATCAGCTACAGATTTAAAACCACAAGTAACTATAAGTTTAAATAAAAATATCATTGAATAGAAATCTAATTCCGATACATAACTTTTACTATTACCTATTGATAAATCTTCTCTATAATTTTAAAAATAATTGAGTAAAATATAAATCTTCATTTGATGCTTTTATAGAGGCTATACCGATTTGATCGAAAACGCCTTCAATATTAGCTCGGTGACCAGAACTGGCTAACCATTCATTCACAACTTGCGCAGCAGAAAGTTGCCTCCTCCCTACATTTTCAGCAACGCGTTTTACAGATTCTATACGAACTAAAGGACAAAATCGATTATCAAAATTAGTATGACCTATATCCTCAATCGCTATTTGGTTTAGATTATGTTCCATTGCTAACCATTTGGCTGTGACATTACTCTTTAAAATGTTTAACCCAAGATCTACTCGATGTTCGTTCACTAACCTTAAAATTTCGTCACTAAACTCTTTTAGATCCATATCTAAAAGTTCTTGTTTTTGTAAATCCGAAAACGAATCACTTGTAGCTACAAAACCATTACAATTGATAACGATTACACCTTGAGTAACATCTTCATTTTTACTTTCAATATTTTCATCAAAAGCATTTACTGTAGTGGTACTACTACTACTATTAGGCTGTGTTTTGGTATTTGTAGAATTATTGTTATCCGCTAGCTGTTGGACAATACCATTTCCTTCTAGCACATCTTCGCCTTCGTTATCAGAAGTACTGCATGAAACCAACGCTACAATAGCGATAGCTAAACTAGTTAATTTGTTCATTTATTTTATTTTAGGGCAGGCGCAAGTTATAAAAACCTACTCTTTTAATAACGAATTTATCCCCAAAATATGCGTATTGAAATAGTTAAAATCTAATGGATTTTGATCTTCTTTTAGCAAAAAACCATAAACATCTGACTTTAAGGCTCTTTTAAGAATTTTCTTAGATGTTGGCTTATAAGTATAATGCCAAGGCTCATAAGAAAACCCCGTTCTACTTATATCCTTTGTGTATACTAAATAAAAACCGAAACGTTCGGAATGTTTTTGCATCCACTGATGTAATTCACAAAAGGCTCCTTCATTCTCAAAGTTCTTAGCCACTAATAATTGAGTAGGTCTATTCTTTACTTTTTGAATGATATCCATATCTGTACCCCAATGATGTCTAGATGTTCCTGGATATGTAGAATACTCTATAATTTTTTGTGCACTCTCTTTTTTATTGAATCCTTGCTTTTGATATTTCTGGAATTTTCTATCCCAAATTGCTGACTGCCTCCCAAAACTTCTAAAACCAGAAACAATTTCAATTTCTATTCCATCTTTTAATGCTGCTCCTTTCATTAGCAAAAATGCATCATAGACTTCTTTTCTTAATTTATACGGATTGGAGGTTGCACCTCTAGGTAATTGCTTCCCTATAATTTCATTAGTTGAAATTTGAAGTTGAGAAAACAATAAAAAAGGAATACAATAAAAAGTTACAAATAGAATACTTCTCATTGTAACTTAATAAAAATTTGGGTATAAAAATGAACACCGTTTGTATTAATACTTACAGCGGTTGCCATACTATCAAAATCTCCTTCAATGTTTCTTCTATGGCTTGGACTTTCTAGCAAAGCATTTAAAACCTTCTGAGCAGTATCGAAACCAAAGGCGGTATTCTCTGCAAAAGAAAAGACTGGTAATACCGAAGAAATAGTACAGAAACGATCATCTCCAAAATCATGGCTAATATCATCTTGAGCAATTTGATATTGATTATGTTGTATTCCTAATACCAATAAGTCTTCATTAAATGTCAATTCTTTTTTTCCTTGAGATGCTCTGTGTTTATTTAATTCAGAAAGTACTTCATTAGATAAACTTGTATCATTCAACAAAAGCAACTCATCCCTTTGTGAAGCTGAAATATTTAATAATTTACATCTCTCTGCTATATCATCTTGATTATTGGATTCATTATTTGTAATATCTAGAGACGCTGATATCATAGAATCATTAGTATTCGAAACATCATTATTATTTTCTTCCGAATCACAAGAAATAATTAAAAATGAAATACATAACAAAAGGAAAACTCTCATTTTCATAGTAGGATTATATTTAGTTTGGGGTGCTTAGGCTAGCGTGTTAAATATAAATATCCCGAAGTAGATTTCCTAGGAGAATTTTCGTTTTCTGCGTATTCGAAAATATAAAAATATGTACCTACTGGTAATTTTTCATCTGCTTTAATAGTCGATCTACCCTGGGAAGTTCCATCAAATCTGTATTTAGGATTGGGGACGAACCTTCTATCATCTGCATCATATCCTTCTTGCTCATAAACAACCACTCCCCACCTATTAAAAATAGTCAACTTATTATTAGGTAAGTCCCGAACATTAGCTATTACTAAATAATCATTTGCCCCATCTTCTCCTGCTGACACTCCATTATAAACTAACACCTCTGCTTCTGTATTTATTAAACTAGCAAAAGTGACTACTTCGTATAAATCAACATTAATTGGGTCTGAAGAAATTTTTCCTTCACTAACATCTCCTTCTGTAGTAAATTTTCCTAAGTCTAACCACCTCTGCTGATCTTTATGCCAACCTGCTACTCTAAGATTTTTTAGATCCTTTCCTCCTATTAAATCTTCAATATTACTAAAGCGATCCCAAGTTAAAGTTACTTGAATATCCTGAGATACTTCAGTACTATTTACTTTTTCATGATCGATATACCAAAACTCAAATGGTGAGACCCTGCCTAAAAAATTATTCTTTTCTTGACGGTCAAATCTTTTATTATAAGCATTAAAACCTGCAGCATCTTCATAGAAATATGCTGCTTTGTATAAAGCTAAATTTCCGTTAGTAATTATTTCTATTGGGCGTAACCTAAAATCATCTCCGACAGGAAATACATAGTTTTCACTACCATCTCTAGAAGTAAAACCATCTACATGATTAGTATCTGAAGCTCCTTCGTAGGCATTATCATTAAAAATATCTAGTGAAACATCTGTACGATTTCTGGCAGTAAGTACTCTACCTTCAATAAAATCTACATTATTGATCACATCTACTCCAACTTGTAAATTCAAATCCTGTGGAGTATCAATCTTCATTGAATATATTATTGGACGATTAGTCCCGACGATTTGTTGTTCTCGGTTTTGATTATAAAAACCAACTTCACCTCCGTCATTTACATTAAAAACACCATGGTTAGTTAAGTCTCCAAAGATCCCTATTTGAGCATTATTATGTGTTCTTAAGACTCCTTGTTCGTGCATGGTGACAGAATCATGCTGTGCAAAACTATAAGCAAAAGCCAATAAAAAAATTATAAGGGTATTTTTTAACATTTTAGGGGGTTTTTCGTAATGTACTCTCTTCATAGCATTATCAACAAATTAACCTATGATCTAAAATAAACATAATCGATGAAATACCAATTTTAAATGTTTAAATACCTAAAAATCAGTAATTTATGTTAACGTATTAAGATAAAAAGTAAAGATAAGCGGATCAAAAACAATACGAAGATATAAAACAAAGGATGAAACGATCTGTTTTTTAGATATTTAACATCTAAATATCGGTAAATCGACAGTATCTTTAGACAGGTAAAAAAATTATGGTTTCACTCTATAAGTTATTTTTCTATTTGTAATTACTGTCCTTGCAAAAACGTTTAAAGTACCTACTACTGTTGCTGATAAAGGAATACCTTGATCATTTGCAATATCATTAGAAGTAAAAACATTATCCAAATCTCCTAATGCTGTAGCTAAAACATCAAAAGTAAACACGCAACTGTCACCTGCATTTAGACTTAAACTAGATACCGAAAATAAACTTGCTCCAGGTATAGCATTGATTATACCTCCACAAGAAGAAGTTCCATTAGGAGAAGCTGCAACAACCATACCAATAGGTAGATCATCTGTAAGTGTCAAATTAGTTAGATCAACCCCTGTACTTGGGTTTTCCAAAACAATAGTCACTCCACTAACATTTTCATTGTAATCTGCTATAAAAAATTCACCTGTGCTACTGCAGATGCGTTTAATCCAAAGAAAAAAGACTTCAGTGTCGAATTAACACCAATAGAACTATCATATCTATCAAAAATAAATGAAGCTGAATTACTAGATCTAGATACTCTAACAACTCCATTACTACCAGCTACATGTAATGCTCGTTGTGGGTTATTCAATCCAATACCTACTTCACCATTAGTATAGATATTTTGGCTAATAGCTGTGGGTGTACTAGCTGTTCCTTCTTGATACCAATCGGCATCATTAGACAAACTAGATAAATCAATACTTAAGCTTCCTCCATTCTGTAAAGCAATAGCTAATGTATTTGTTATAGAATTGAAACTACTATTCGCTGCATCTAATTGCTGAGCATCTAAATCCAACGATACCCATCTTGTAGTATCATTAACATATACATACACTTTACTATCATCATCATTATATAACAATGCTCCTATCTGAGGATTGGGATTTGTAATACCATTCATTTGAGCCAAGTCATCCGCTCTGGGTAGCCTCAATACATTACCTGCATCTATTTGCGCTATAACCAAATAATTAACAAGCATTAGAGTTAAGAGTAAATGGGTGTACGACAAATTTCCCTTTGTTAGAATTTTGTATTTTTAAGAGAAACGATGGACTTTAAATCTCAAGCAACCGAATTACTTTCGAAATATTTAGAAGAATGGGAATCAGACCCAACACGTATGCTAAGCGGA
>CALFUO010000028.1 GCA_937929895.1 uncultured Aquimarina sp. | reverse complement strand
CGACAACTCAGCTTCAATAACAATATCGCCTTCGTACAAAGACAGCGCTTCTGATTGAAAACCGAGTTTTCTGGTATGTGGAGCCGGATAACGAATGTCCGAACCCAGGGGACCCAAACTTCCCCTACCTATATTTAGTAGAAAAACTGTTTAACTAATTTTAATTTATATTTTATTCATAGTGATTATTTTAGAGTAATTTTTATATAGCCCCGAGTCTAGTTACCCTAAATTATCGTTCGTTCAGTTCATTATATTTTGATGCGTCATTTCGGTCCTGCTACTTGAAGCATTTGTGTCACGATAAATACCTAAGCATTAAACTCCCTTTAGGCTTAACTTATTTAAGCATAATCTTGATCTAAGAATCCGTAATCGCTAGTTGCTTAAACATTTTGCCTTGATTCAATATCTGAATTCGTAACCAAAATTTTAAATTATTGATTTTTTAGAAATGTCCTACGACAATACTTCTCTCGAAATTACTAGCTTTTGTATCTCTGTAGTACCCTCGCCTATAGTACACAATTTAGAGTCTCTGTAGAATTTTTCTACAGGAAACTCCTTACTATACCCATAACCGCCGTGAATCTGTAATGCTTCGTTAGCTACCTTTACACAAGTCTCACTGGCATACATCTTACACATTGCACTAAGTTTAGTCATTTTTACCCCCTTATTTTTTAAGAAAGCTGCCTTGTGCAATAATAATTCTGAAGCTTCGATTTCAGTAGCCATATCAGCTAATTTAAAACTGATCCCTTGAAACTTACTAATCGGCTTTCCAAATTGTACACGATCCTTAGAGTATTGCAAAGCTGCTTCATAAGCTCCTTTAGCAATTCCTAGAGATAAAGCTCCTATAGATATGCGCCCTCCATCTAGTATTTTCATAGATTGAACAAACCCTTCACCTTCTTCCCCTAATAGATTTGCTACAGGAATTTTACAGTTATCAAAAATCAGTTCTGCCGTTTCACTGGCACGCATTCCCATTTTATTCTCTTTCTTTCCGGAAGAAAAACCAGGTGTTCCTTTCTCTACAACGAAAGCAGACATTCCATGAGAGTCTCCTTTTTCTCCTGTTCGAGCAATTACAACAGCTATATTTCCAGATATGGCATGGGTAATAAAGTTCTTTGCTCCGTTTAAAATATAATAATCTCCATCTCTAACAGCAGTGGTATTCATTCCCCCTGCATCCGATCCTGTATTATGCTCTGTTAGCCCCCAAGCACCAATAAACTCACCTAAAGCTAATTTGGGTAAATACTTTTGCTTAATTTCTTCACTACCGAATTGCAATATGTGGTTTGTACACAGTGAATTTTGTGCTGCTAACGACAATCCAATAGATGGATCTACTTTAGAAACCTCTTCTATAATCGAAATATACTCATGATACCCCAATCCCGATCCTCCGTATTCTTCTGGGACTAAAATACCCATTAACCCAAATTCTCCTGCCTTTTTAAAAACCTCTACTGGAAAATGTTGAGCCTCGTCCCACTCCATGATATGTGGACGAATATATTTTTCTGCAAAATCTTTAGCAGTTTGACCTGCCATTAATTGAGTTTCTGAATAATCGAAGTTCATATGCTTTCAGCGCTATTTGGTTTTTTCGAGCCCCAAATATAGGGGTAATCGTACAATCTTTTTCTAGAACACTTCTTGTATTTTCACAAAACAGGCTAACCAAAGTAAACTTTAGCATTTTTTAGGAGATGTGAAATTTTGTTTAAACTTTTAATAAAAAGTATAAACATTTAATTTTTCAAATATACGGATGATTTTAGCAGCTGCAAGTCTTTTTCTGTGATATCATAGACTTTAGCCAGTTGATCTATCGAACTATATTTTTTTAAATATTCTCTATAATTAACTACTCGATAAGCAATCTTTTTAGAAAGTCCAATTGCCAAGAGATCTTTTGCCTTCAAAGTGTTTAAGTTTAATAACCGTCGAGGCTTTATTTTATCTTTCTTCCTAAATCTTTTAAACTTATTGGTTGAAAATCTTAATAACTGCTTAATTTGATCGAACTTAACCTGACTCATTTTTGTGACTCCGAGAAAATCTTCTTCCGTGTGAATGGATTTCCCTAAACTCTTATAAGATAAGTAGCGATCAATTTCTATAACACTCATACCTATTATATACCCTTTATAATCATTAAGAGAATTTACGTAATACTGAAAGTGCTTTTTCTTAGACTTATTTTCTGATAATAAATCTTTTTGATTATCAACCCAACATTGCTCTTCCTCATTTAATTTCAGGCTAAAATCATTAGTATAATTTTCATCTCTCACATACATATAAGCAAAAAGCAGTACCATAAGTACTGCTAGTTGAATTATTCCGTTTTTTTGAGAATTACTAATATACATAAGTCTATATTTAATACAATTACTTATTAGCCCCTAACCATTCATCGTATTCTTTAAAAACATCAATAGCATCATATCTAGTATAATTCTTATGCTTTTTTGAAACTTTTTCTGCCAATTCCTCGTAATCACTTACATAAAGTGCTCCAAACTTTTTAAATGGATGAATAGATATTTGATCTCTTTTTTCAGGATAATAACCTATATAAGTAAACACTCCCTTATTAATCTTTTTTGCAAATAACATAGCAAAAGTGCTACTTCTCTCTGTCCACACATTACTACCAGGCATCGGAACATGAGAAATCATTGTTTTTCCAAACAAAAGTAACTGAACATTTTCTCCGTCATAAATAATGGTTTTTGTGTCAGGTATAAACTTAGCTGGAAGAAATTTTTCTTTTAATGTATTCTTTTTAAATTTCAAATACTTCATCCCTTTAGATTCTATTTCTTTCAAAAAAAATCATCAATCTTTCCTTTTTGAGAGAACGAAGTTTGAGTAATTAATAAAAAGAGAACAGTGTTGCATATTTTCTTTATCATATAATTTTAAATCTACTTAACTTTTATTTCGAATGCCCTATTGCTTTCAAATATCGATCTATCTCATTTTTTACTTTTGGAGCTAAAATAAATAGTCCAATCATATTTGCGAATACCATTGCAAATATCATTGCATCTGAAAATTCTACTACAGAATTTAAACTTGATGAAGCACCTATAACAACAAAAAAAAGAAATATTAATTTATAAATTAAATCTGCTTTTTTTCCCTTACCAAATATATATTTCCATCCTTGAAGTCCGTAATAAGACCACGACAACATCGTAGAAAAAGCAAAAAGAATTACTGCAATGGTTAATACATAAGAGAAATTAGGTATTGCAGATTCGAAAGCCAACGAAGTTAAATCTACACCTCCCACTTTTTCTCCTGTACGATTTAAGATTACAGAAGATCCTTCTAGGTTTCCGTAAGTAAAAAGTCCCTTCTTTATATTCATCACAACAATTACCAACGCAGACATCGTACAAATGATAACGGTATCAACGAAAGGCCCGATAGATGCAACTATACCTTCGCTAGCAGGGAACCGAGTCTTTACGGCTGCATGAGCAATAGACGCTGATCCGACACCTGCTTCGTTAGAAAAAGCAGCCCTTCTAAACCCTTGTATCATCACACCGATAGCTCCCCCTAATGCAGCGTCAGAAGCAAATGCTTTTGAAATGATTTGACTTATTGCTTCTGGAATTAATCCTAAATTTAGCATTAAAATAATAAATCCTGCCCCTACATATATCAATCCCATAAAAGGCACTACTTTTTCAGTTACACGTCCGATACGCTGTATTCCTCCAATAATTACAATAGCTACTAAAATTGACATAAACACACCAATTGCAAATCCTGCAAAATCAGAATCCCAATGCAATAATTGTTTAATTTGAGAAGCTGCTTGATTGGCCTGAAACATATTTCCCCCTCCAAAAGAACCTCCTACTACCATAATGGCAAAAAAGAAAGCTAAGAATTTACCTAATCCCGCCAGTTTTTCTTCGGCAAGCCCCTTTTTTAAATAATACATAGGCCCACCGTATATTTTCCCATTGCTATCTACTTCTCTATATTTAACTCCTAAGGTAGCCTCTACCAATTTTGAAGACATCCCTAAAAAACCTGCCAAAATCATCCAAAATGTAGCACCTGGCCCACCTATAGCAATTGCAACCGCGACCCCTGCTATATTTCCTAAACCTACTGTAGCAGACAACGCTGCGGTTAATGCCTGAAAGTGTGTTACCTCACCTACTACTTTTTCTGCTCTTGGGGACTCTAAGATATTACCATCATTATTTGTTGTATCACCAGCAATAGTGTCGACTCCTCGCTCTTCGATGTCATCGTAATCTCCTTTAGCGGCTTTAATAGCAACAGGTAATAATCTCACATTAGCAAACTTGTTATACAAGGTAAAGAACAAGGCCCCTAATAGTAACAGTAACAAAACTATGGGCACTTTATGTCCTGCTATTGGGACTGGAAAAAACACAATACTACTTACTTTATTTGCAACAGGTCCAAAAAATGCTTCTATTTTTTCATCGACACCGATACTTTCTTGTGCCATAACAGATAAATTTGTTAATAGCATCACTAAGGGAATTACTTTTTTATTCATAGTTATTTAATCGAAACTAGCTGATATATGATACAACTTATTTAATTTTTCTATTTGATCTGCACTTCCTAATACTATTACTTTAGAATCAGGTTCTAATTGTTGTTTTGCAGCAGGGTTAACGGTATATTTCCCATCTGGATTTTTATACCCAATAATTGTACAACCTGTAAGTGCACGAACATTTAAATCTAAAATAGACTGATTTGCTTTTCCAAGAGTTAGTTTTTCTGACGGTAGCTCTTCAATATTGACGGATCCTTTTCCTACCAAAGAAAGGTTATCTAAAAACTCTACTAAATCGGGTACTACTACAAGCGAAGCCATATGATCGCCACCAATTTTATCGGGCATAATTACATTATCTGCACCTGCCAAACGCAATTTTCTGTACGAAGATGGTTTTGATGCTCTACTGATGATCTTTAGATCTTTGTTCATCTGTCTCGCTGAAAGCACAATAAACAAATTATCTGCATCTTCAGGCAATGCAGATATTAGGTATTTTGCTTTGTAAATTTTAGCGTCTTTTAAGACTTCATCATCAATTGCATTTCCATGAATAATAGGGACATCTAACCCCTGATAACGCTCTACAATTTCTTTAATGTGCTCTATTACCACAAAAGGTTTATTGTGAGTCTTTAACTTACGAGCAACTTCTTTCCCATTACGACCATATCCACATATAATCACATGATCTTCTAATGTAGAAATAATTTTATGCATTCTTTTCTTTTGCCTTAGTTTCGGGTTACTTCGCTCTAGTATATATTCGGTAATTACCGATATAGAAAAACCTATGATAGCTAAACTAGCCAAAATTAGAATAATAGCAAAAACTTTGGCTTCTCCTTCTAAGGGTTGGGCCTCACCATATCCTACTGTACTTAAGGTAATAATGGTCATATAAATGGCATTTAGCCAACTATAATCTGCTATAAATCGAAACCCTAAAACTCCGATTAGAAATACACTAACCAGTAAGGACAAAGCAATATAAAATCGATCCTTTAGAGTACTAACCATAAATTATATATCGAATACTGAAGTTCGTTTTGTGTAAATAAGGTCTTTCAATTTTAACCAAAAAGCTAATGTTAAATAAATAAAGAAGCCCATCCCAGCGGTAACACATGTGGCATATATAAAAAATACGCGTACATTTTTAGTTCGCATACCTAGACGATCGGCCAAACGCGTGCAAACATAAAAACCGTGTTTCTCTAAAAAGTACCTTAACTTCAGCATAAACTATCCTTTTACCTTCCGAATATAAACTTACCAATATTTAAAGTGATTTCATCTTTTTTAGAATAAAAGAAACCCTAAACCCCCATTAATTTACACCCCACATTACATTCTAAACAGCGCTTGTTTTTACAATAGCTATTATTCAATTGAATAATAGCTTGACTCTCTAGAGCATTCCTTGCCGTTTTTCCCATTTTTTTGAATCTATTGATTATTGTATTTTTTTCTTGATCGAGTTTTAGATAAAAATCTAAAAAAGTTTCTTCGTTAAATGTGCCTCTATGTTTTTCGTATACAAATCGTAACGGAAGAATTGCGTTGATAATCAATAGATGGACAAAAGACTTTGTTAATATTTTTAGTCTTTTAGGTGACTCTTTGTGAAAAGTATAATGTGTATCCCAAAAATCACTAGTCTTGGCTCTCAAAATATTCTGAATATATTCTGACGATGGGCTTTTTACTAATACCTGAAATAAATTTGAATGTTGACTATACAAATTAGCTAACTGTGAAATTCTTATAGTTGGAAAATTGGGTGGTCGCAATTTGAAGAAGTTCATCTTGACATCGACAGGGCGCTGTAACTTATATTTATGAACTAGAAAATGGTATTCTCGTTTCATTCCCTCATAAAAAAGCCCTTCGCCTTCGCCTTCTAACAAGCCTGCTTGACCTAATAACAAAGCTTCTAACACCCAAGCATTTTCCATTTTTTGAAATTCCTTAATCGGAACATTCATGGCAACATTTAAAAAATTTTCTCCATTAATATTACCTCCGAATGATTTAGCGATCATTGCAAAGCAGACTAACTCCCAATTATTTTCTGTTTGAACTAGTAATTTTTCGATAACCTTAGATTTCGCTTCTAATCTTTCAAAAAAAAGTCGCTCTAACCAATTGGTCCATGTAAAATCGTCTATCGAATTCAATAATCTTCCGCAGGGAATCCACTCTTTAAGGTTATCTTTTAAATTTTTATAATCTTCTATTACTTTTTTGGAAATATAATCTTGAAGTTCTAATGTGGGAATCACTTGATTGAATTTATTAAACACTTCTACGTCGTGTTCCCAAACTACATGCAAAATTACATTCGAATAATTATCATCATCTTGATGATTGTGGGCATACCAGTCACTGGACTTTACATGAATCTCTACTGTACCTGCCCACTTTTGATCCTCGATAGTAATTTGAGCATTAAAAAAATCTGGACCTGCTAGGTCTAAATTGTGTTGCCCTTGATTATGAATAATCACACTGTCTCGACTTGTCGTTTTTAGGCTGCTCCCAGATAGTTTTTGGTATTTCCATATAAAATGAAGTAAATCTTCAGTCATAAAAAAAGCTATATCTAGATTTCCCTAAATATAGCTTAACATTTATTTTTTATCGAATATTACAGCAAATAACTCTTAATTTAAACTAAATCCATAATTAGCATCAAATAAATTATCATTATTAGTTTCTTCATTAGTCATTTTTCGTAATTCTTCAATACCTGTATCTGGATAACCGTCTTCAATCCATTCTCCTCTAACAATATCTTCGTTGATAAAAGTATACGAAGCCATACCTGAATGCAAATTCTCTTCACTATCCATATACGAAAAACTGAAGACTAAGATATTAGGAGCAACTTGCATTCCGAAACCGTAATGTGTATTTCCTGAAACTTCCCAAACTGCTTGCCATTGTCCTTCTATATAATCAATTTCGATAATTCCGATGTAACAAGAATCTTTAACATCTGGGTTTTGTCCCATAATTTTATATGTACCAGAAGCCTGATTAGGCATAATTTTAAAATCCGAAGTTATCTTAGATCGCTCTGCAACATGTCGACGAACTTCTAATTCATTTTCAAAAAACGCTCTATAATTAGCCTTCGCTCTTTCTGAAAGCCTTTTAGAATTCACCAACCATTTTCTTATTTCCTTCATATCCTCGATATTACTTGTTTTGAAGATACAGCAAATATGATGCCTTTCCTACTTTTCGCGACTATTTCACCGAATTCTTGACTAAAATTATTGTATGTGCGTTAAAACATCAGACTTTGTAACAATTCCGTGTTTTTCGTTTTCTAAAGCGACTAAAACTGCTGAATTCCCTTTGCGGATTAGATCTAGGACTTCTTCGATGGGTGAAAATTCTTGCACCATAGGAAAAGGTTTATTCATTACCTCCGAAATCGGAGTGTCACTTTTTCTGTGATCATCTAAATAAGCACTAAACAATGACATTTCGTCTATCGAACCTACAAAACCTTGCTTATCTATTACAGGAATTTGAGAAATTTTGAATTTACGCATACGTCCGACTGCATGGCTAACTAGTTCTGATGTCTTCACTGTAATTACATCCATATCTGGATTTTTAACCAAATCTATAGCTGTTCGTGCAGGTTGTTCTACAAAACCCTTTTGCTGCATCCAATCATCATTATATACTTTAGAAAGGTATCTTGTACCATGATCGTTAGCAATTAGTACCACAACATCTTCTGAAGTAAACTGATCCTTCAAATTTTTAGCAGCTTTTATAACTGCTCCTATACTATTCCCCAATAATAAGCCTTCTTCTTTAGCTAAGTTTTTAGTGAATACTGCGGCGTCTCGATCTGTAATTTTTTGAATTCCATCGATTAATGAAACATCAAAATTCTCTGGAATAAAATGAACTCCTACTCCTTCTGTTTCGTATGGGTATGACTCATTTTGATCTACCAACCCTGTATCGTAGAACTTTTTCAATAAAGAACCATAAGCATCAACGCCCCATGTTTTGACATTCGAGTTTTGTTCTTTTAAATATTTAGAAACACCACTGATTGTACCTCCTGTATTTATGGTAGTTATAAAATGAGTTACTTTCCCTTCTGTTTGGTTCCAGATTTCTGGTCCCGTATTGTTGTAATGCGCCTTAGAATTCGATGAATTATTGTGTTGACTTACAAACCACGAGTTTGGAGTACGTTTGTGTAATCTAGAAGCGACAGCGTATGCTGAACGTGAATCATCTGGATGTAAATCCGAAGGGCAAACAATCACTTCGCTTCCTAAGGCTTTTAAGATCTCTTTTTTTTCTTGACTTTGTTTTTCAGAAAGCACCGAAACCATCTTATAGCCTTTGGCCGCAGCAACTAAAGCCAACGAAATACCCGCATTACCCGAAGTTGCTTCGATAATAGTTCCTCCTTTTTCTATCCTATTTTCTTGTTCGGCTGTTTCTAGCATATAATTTGCCACACGATCTTTTATAGATAGTGAAGGATTAGACGCTTCGTTTTTTACCAATACAAGGCAACCCAGTTCTTCGGACAACTTACGAAGTTTGATTAAAGGTGTGTTTCCTAGAGTATCGATTACTGAGTTTGAGTAAGCCATAATTAAGCTATTTAGGAGTAAAAATAGCAAACTTAACTGCTTATAAAAACAAAAAGATGTTCTAACGAACATCTTTCATATAAATATAATAGTCTAAGCTAAGCTGCATGCTCTATGGCTACATACCTAATAAGCTCTCCGTATTTATTAAATGCCGGATATCCTTTAATAATGCAATCGTAGGTAGTCTTATCTTTTTTGTAGTTTGTTAATGTAGCTTCGAAAGCTTTCTTCTGTTCTACATTATATCTAATTTGTTTAGCGATATCTCTATCTGTTGCTGGCCCCTGAAACATCTTTGGTGAATTACCTAATACCTCCTCTGGCAAATATCCTGACATCTCTACCAGATTACTACTTGCATATTCGATCACTAGCTTAGGACTAGTAACGACTACAACCTTAGCATTTTTCTCTAACAAAGCACTTACAGGATCTGCATCAATATCCAATTTATCAAGCAGCCTCTTTAATTCTAAAGCATCTTTGTGCTTATTCATTTCTTTCACAAGATGAGACATATGTATATCCCACGATGCTAATGGCATTCGTGTAGTAGGAGAATTTATCTCTTTCTGTTCTAAGGCCTTGTAATATTGATCTAATTCGAACATAACCTATATTTTATACTAAATTACCTTTACCATCTACATTTGTAAAGGAACGAATGTTAAAAATAGTAATTCTTCTGTTTTTTTATCCCTTGTTTAACGTTTAGCCCTAGAACTTAAATTGTAAAACAGCATAGTAATTACGAGGTGCCGAAGGAATGATTCCTGGTCCAGGATAACCTGTGGCGCGCTGCGTAAAATATCTCTCATCTAAGAGATTGTTTACTCCTGCTTCTAAAGTCCATTTTTTATAAGTGTATTGAGCAGAGAAATCTAGTACATCATATGCTGGTATTTCTCCAGCACTACCGTTTCTCTCACCTATATTTACTTGCGTGTTTTGGATATCTGTAAATTGAGTTCCTATGAAGCTGTACTGCAAACTAGATTTAAAATCTTTATAACCCAATTCTATACCTGTTTTAAAGTTTACATTTGGTACATATGGAATTTCGTTCCCCTCTAATTTTTCCCTATCTGCTTGCTCTATATTATTAGACTTTGTAAGCTCTGATTTGATAACAGAAGTATTTACAAAATGTTGCCAATGAAAATTACTGTTCTCTGACATCAACCAATTTGATATATTTAAAGTAAACAAAGTCTCTAATCCATAAATTTCCGCTCTACCGATATTTCTCCTAACTAAATCCTCTTTTAGGTTCACAAAATCTCTCTTGCGTTCCACATCAATGCGGTTATCATATAATAGAGAAAACACATTAGCATCATATCTAAAGATAGCACCTAAGGAACCGCGAACACCTATATCAAAAGTGTAGCCTGTTTCGTCTGTAATATCTGGGTCTACTAAAAACCCATTACTAACAATTTGAATATCGTTAAATGTTACTGATCTATAATTTTGAGAAAAATTAGCAAAGGCTTCGAATGATTTTGATGGCTTATAGCTTAGTCCAATTCCTAACAACACAAATGTCCTTTCATTTTCTCGTAGCTCAACTTCTTCTACAATTTCATTTATTTCTTGACCTTCTCCCGTTCTAGCTATATCGAAGAATACCCCATCTGCTTTTGTATTTATATGCTCTAATCGAAAACCTGGGGTAACCGAAAAACTATTTGTTAGCTTAAAAATATGTTCCCCGAAAAAAGCTAAATTTAAGTTTGGAAACCTGTAATTCGAAAAAGAATCTCCATCTCTAGATATTTCGATTTCATTATCTAGAAAAGAAAAACTCTCTGATAGTCCAGCTGCACCTAGGCCTTGTCTCGATTTGTTTTTAGATTGATAATACTTTACTCCTAACAAAAATGAAGATTGTTTATTGAATAACTTATATTTCGAAAGTACCCTTGCCTCTGCTCCCCAATTATTAAAATTATCAACGATTGATTCTCTTGGTCTAAATATATCGTCGTCTATATCCTGACGATCATCTCTAAACCCTAGAGCGCTTCGCTGAGCATCTAAGGTGAATATATTTAAACTAAACTTGGTCTTTTCGCTAAAATCGTGTTCTAATTTAGCATTCAAAAGTACCCAATCTACCTTGAAGAAATTTCTAGGTCTATTACTAAAATCAGGATTTTCTAAAAAAGTTCCGTAAGTTAAACCTCCAGCTTGTTGAGCTGTATATCTAAAATAAGTACTTTCTAAACTTATTTTTGTTTTATCTGAAACTTTATACCCTAAATTGGCATACATGTTTTGAGAATCAAAACCAGAATTTGGTCTAAATCCATCTCCTTTTTTAAACTGATGATACGCATAGTAAGAGGTTTTACCTACTGTACCACTAAAACTGTTAAACACATTCACCAAACCGAAAGATCCACCACCTACTCTAGAGATCCATTCTAGTTCTTTTGTTGGATTTGGTTGCTTCAGTTTAAAGTTTACTAATCCACCGAATTGAGTTCCGTATTGTAAAGAAGCTGCACCTCTTATTATTTGTATTTCTTCTAATGCCTCTAAAGGTGGCGTATAATAACTTTCTGGATACCCAAGTACATCCGCACTAATATCATACCCATTCTGACGTGTATTAAAGTTAGAAGTTCTATTAGGGTCTAATCCTCTGCCTCCAATATTTAATTGCAATCCAGCATTTTCCGTTTCGTAAATATTCAATCCCGTTACTTGACCGAATGCTTGTCGCGGATTACCAGAAGCCTTATTAGAAACTAATTGATCGACTAAAATTACTTCTGTCTTTTTTCCTGCATAAATTGCTGTACCCTCTACATCTTTAAGGTTCTTAATTCCGAAGACTTTTTCTTTTTGTTGACTAATTACAACTTCATTTAAATTTGCTGACAACTGCTGTAATGTAACCGCTAACACTCCTTCGTTTAGAGAAATATTTTTTTCTAAAATTTCGTAGCCTAAGGCAATAAATACTAGTGACTGCTGAGTGTCATTTGCCTTTAAAGCAAAAACCCCTGAAGTGTTTGTATAAGTCGATTTGGTAGTCGATTTATTATATACTTCAACTCCATAAATTGGTTTTCCTGTAGTTTTATCGGTTACTTTTCCTGACAAAACATTCTGAGCTATTGATAACTGCATAAACAGACAAAATATAGCTGTTAATCTAAAGGCCTTTAATTGTTCCATTGAAAGGTAAAATCCATTTTTTGGGTTTAAATGACTCTTTTTCTTTTGCTAAATCAACACTCGAGTCTATAAAAGGTTGACTTATTCGCCCATTAAGCGTAACATAGCTTTCTGCATACACTTCAGGATTCTCTATACCTTCTTCGATATAATGATCTCGAAGCATATGAGCGTATTGTAACATAAAATCGGGCTGTATCGACATTTGTTTAATCTGAAAAGCGGATAAAAAATCCTCGTTTCGCACTTCAAAGCTTGTTCCTTTCTCTGGGTTCACAATAGTAAAAGTTGTGTACCCTGCTTTCTCTACTAACATCACACGCCATGAAAATCGATATCCTTCTTCTGTCCAAAACAATTCTCCAGGGTATAATAAATAACGCCAAGGCAATATTAACTGTAATAATAGAAAACCTATTAAAATAGGCTTTAAAAATTGACATTGAATACCTGTAAATTGATAAATTTTCGGCAAATATTTTACATTTTTATTGAAAGCAAGCAGCCACCTTAACTTACAAACTAATTTTTCATGAAAAGTTGGAGAAAAATAAATCAATACCGCTAATGTCATGATAAAAGGAAACATACCTATTTGAAATAATTGGTATGTCATCATATGAAAACAAACAACCGCTACGAAAGCAAACTTTCGTGTAGGTTTATAAAGCAAAAAGAAAGGAATCGTTAGGTCGTAAAACATACCTAACCAACTAAACACATAAGGTGTTATTCTGTATTTAAATAACCAACCTATAATTGGAAGGTCATATTTAGGAGGCAGCCAAATTTTTAAAGGCTGCGCATGTAATAGCCAATCCGAATTTAATTTTGCTATTCCTGCATATACGTATACTATCCCGATTAATACTTTTAAGATATCTACACACCATTTAGGAATACTATCGTAATAAGAATTTGGCTTTCGATAGGCATCTATAGAAAACGTGGTATTTGCAGGCAAAAACATTAAAACAAAAGCCACTAAACTAACGAAGTAGTAATGATTCAAATATGGAGTCTTATCTATTAACTCTATATACGTAAAACTTAAAAAGAAAGTTATAATAGATATCCTGTATTTATAGCCTACTGCTAAACCAATTGAACTTATCCCACAGATAAAAAAGAGTAAATATGTCCAACTACCCAAAGGCTTGACAAATTCAAAGCCATAATACGTAAAAAACCACTTCGGCTGAATATACACCGTTTCTATCCACCCATTGTACCAAAAGCGAATAATGCTAATGAACATCATCACCCCAAACAAAAAACGAAAGACAGCTAATGGAGCTGCCTTCGTTGTTTTATTAAGATAGAAACTTAAATTCATGTCTAAATAGAATAAAATTGAAAATTTTTAATCTCCATCTCCATCTTGGAATACAATTACTCCCCCTAAAGCAGTAACCATATCATTTTTTAACAATACCACTAATTGTTGGATCGTCTTTCTTACATCTTTAGCCTTATCTCTATCTTCTTGGATTTGTTTCTTTAGATTAACATCTAAGGTTTCGATGGCTGCTTTTGCATTATCAAATGCTACAAGAATTTTATTATTCAACTCGCTATTCCCTAGACCTTTCAATACCTCCGAGAAACTTTGATCATCACCATCAACGCCTTCATATACTTTTCTAAAACCTGCTAAAGC
>CALFUO010000027.1 GCA_937929895.1 uncultured Aquimarina sp. | reverse complement strand
ATATTAAAGGTGCTCGTTTCTGGAGAGGTGCAAAAACAGCAATAGAAGACGGAATCCCAAACGTAAGATTCATCCGTACTCAAATCGAATTGATTGAATACATCTTCGAAACAAACGAGGTAAGCGAAATCTGGATTACTTTCCCTGATCCACAGATCAAGTACAAGCGTACGAAGCATAGACTTACCAATGCTAGCTTTTTACAGAAGTACAAGAATATCATGGCAGCTGATGGGGTAATGCATCTAAAAACAGATAGTGAATTTTTACACGGATACACCCTAGGGTTACTTCATGGAGCGGGTCACGAAGTGCTATATGCAAATCATAACGTTTACCATAATCAAGGTGCCCCATCCGATGTTACTTCGATTCAAACATTCTACGAAAAACAGTATCTTGAACACGATAAACCAATAACTTACATTCAGTTCAAAATCCGTTAAATTGGAAACAACTAAACTCTTTTTTATTACCTTTCTTGCAGCCCTTGTCGGAGTTATCCCTCCGGGATTAGTTAATATGACAGTTGCAAAAACCTGTCTAGAGCGAGGAAAAAAGAGTGGAATTTGGGTAGCTATTGGGGCTTCGGTTACGGTACTACTACAAGCTTTTATTGCAATTCAATTAGCACGATATATTGCAGACGATCGTTGGATGTACAATATCATACTACGCACAGGACTCGTAGTATTTTTATTGTTAGGCATTTATTTCTTTATCAAAGCAAAGTCTCGTAGTTCACAAAAAAAAGTAAAGCTTTCGAGACATGGCAGTACGAAAAGCTTTTTCAAAGGGGTAATGATCTCTGCTTTTAATATTCTACCTATCCCCTATTTTTGCGCAATAGGTACGGCATTAAATATAAAAGGTACTGTTGATTACGACTACATTACGGTAATCAATTTTATTACCGCTGCTGCTTTTGGGACTTTAGTAATGTTATATATATATGCCATTTCATTCTTAAAAATTAACATTAAAGAAGAGAAGTTTGCTCGGTTTTCAAATTATTTAATGGCAATTTTAATGCTAATTCTAATGGCAATAACACTAATACGTATTCTTGTAGAAGAATGAGTAATTATAGTAACGATACACTAAACTTCTTCGAGCGTGTTTATCTCGTTGTCGAACAAATACCTGAAGGTCGTGTTACCTCTTACGGAGCTATCGCTAAATACTTAGGAGCCGCTCGCAGCTCTAGGATGGTTGGCTGGGCTATGAATGCTGCACATAACAAACCCGAAATCCCTGCACAACGTGTTGTGAATAGACTAGGTATACTAAGTGGAAAACATCATTTCCCAGGCACAAACACCATGCAACGCCTACTCGAAGACGAAGGTATTTCTATAGTCGATGATCAAATTCAAAATTTCAAAAAAGTCTTTTGGGATCCTTCCGACGCATTAAATTCGTGATTCCATTTGTATTTTCATAAAACTAGCTACATATTTACAGTGAGTAATCTGTGATGTATGGAAAAATCGTGTTTGGCTTGTGGTACGAAAATTATAGGTAGATCGGATAAAAAGTTTTGTTCTGATGGTTGTCGCAATAGTTACAACAACGAATTGAACAAGGATATAACCAATCTGATTCGCAACACCAATAATGCACTTCGCAAAAACTATCGTGTTCTCTGTAAATTAAACCCTGAAGGAAAAACCAAGACTACAAAAAACAAATTACTAAACGAAGGATTTCGATTCGACTTATTCACCTCGACCTACATAACAAAGGAAGGAAAAACCTATTTTTTTGTTTACGATTATGGTTATCTACCTTTAGAAAAAGACTACTATGTTTTAGTAAAACAGAAACGCTAAATTACAATTCGACACCCAAAAATTAATACCTAATTAATATATTCTTAAGCTTTTGACAACTCTTAATTACTTTTCGAATACTATTTTCACTAACTTGTAAATTAACCACTAGTTCATGAAAAAACGTAATGTAGATGTTGTTGTTATATCGGATGTACACCTAGGTACTTATGGTTGCCATGCTAAAGAATTACTTCGTTACCTAAAATCTATTCAACCTAAAAAAGTTATTCTTAATGGTGATATTATAGATATATGGCAGTTTAAAAAAAGATACTGGCCTAAATCTCATATGAAGATCATTAAATATATCATGGGTTATATTACAAAAGAGATTCCCGTACATTATATTACCGGAAATCACGACGAAATGCTTCGAAAATTCGTAGGTTTTAATCTTGGAGGTCTAGAGATTGCGAACAAAGTAATGCTAGAAGTAGACGGAAAAAAGGCTTGGTGTTTTCATGGAGATGTTTTCGACGTGACTATGCAACATTCGAAGTGGCTTGCTAAACTTGGCGCCATTGGTTACGATACTTTAATTTTAATCAATCGCTTTATAAATTACTTTATGAACATATTGGGCAAGGGGCCAATTTCAATGTCTAAAAAGATTAAAAACAGTGTAAAATCTGCCGTAAAGTTTATCAATAATTTCGAACACACCGCTGCAGAAATTGCAATTGATAAAAAATATGACTATGTTGTTTGTGGACATATTCACCAACCCGTAATGCGAGAGGTTAAAACTGATAACGGATCTGTAATGTATTTAAATTCTGGAGACTGGATTGAAAATCTTACAGCTCTAGAATATAATGAGGGGAAATGGAGTTTATATCATTACTACGAAGATCAGTCTATTTCTCACAAAAACGATGACAAACATTCTACTGAAGAAGAACGTGTTCCTGAAACTTCAGAATTATTTTCGAATTTGTTACAAGAATTCGAAATCAACAAATAGATAAATGAAGGTACTTTACGCCATACAAGGTACTGGGAATGGTCACCTAAGTCGAGCACGTGCCATAATTCCTGTATTGCAAAAACACAAAATTGACTTGGATTTACTGGTTAGCGGAACTCAGGCAGATGTTTCGTTACCTTACCCAATAAAATACCAATTAAAAGGTCTTAGTTTTATCTTTGGTAAAAAAGGGGGTGTAGATATATGGAAAACATTGACAAAAACAAATCCATATCGTCTTTATAAAGAAATTAAAAGACTCCCTGTAGAGCAATACAATTTAGTCATCAATGATTTCGAACCTATTTCGGCCTGGGCTTCCAAGCTAAAAAAAACACCCTGTGTGAGTTTTAGCCATCAAGCTGCTGTAATAGATAAAAACGCACCGAAACCAAAAACCAAAGATCGTATAGGTTCACTTATACTAAACAAATACGCCCCTACTGAAAAGCAGTTCGGACTGCATTTTGAAAATTATAGTAAAGAAATCTACGCTCCTATTATTCGAAACGAAATTAGAGAAGCTACTCCTTCGAATAAAGGACATTATACCGTTTACCTACCCGCTTACAGCAATAGTAAGATCCTAGAAGTCTTATCTAGATTTCCCAAAACCCAATGGCAAGTATTTTCAAAACATTGCACAACTCAGAGTACTCATAATAATCACATCCACATCTCACCTATTAACAATCAAGCTTTTGTCGATAGCATGGTTACTTGCGAAGGTATGCTATGTGGTGCAGGTTTCGAAACCCCAGCAGAAATACTCTACTTAGGAAAAAAACTACTAACAATCCCCATGAGTGGTCAATACGAACAACAATGTAATGCCGCTGCATTAAAGAGAATGGGGGTTACGGTACTTTCTAATTTTAATTTAAAATCAATTTTTAAAATTACAGAGTGGCTAGAAATAGAAAATACCATAATAAATGTAGATTACGAAGATGAAGTAGAGGACATTGTAAAATCAATTTTACATTGGGGTATGAAACAGAAAATTGGAAATAGCTCTATAGAAATGATTCCTCATAAAGATATTCAACGGGAAAATTCAATTCTTATTAAAAAGTAAGTTTCTATTATGGTTTTTCAAAACCTTGAAACTTCTATATTGTTATCTAACAATACCTTCGAATTCTCGAATATACTGTTTGAAAATCACTTACATTTCAAAAGCAATTGTATTACAGATAAGGGATCAAGCAGGGCAAACACATTTAAAATCCCATATTTTTTTCTCTGTATTTTTTATTTATAAGAACATGTAATTTCTTATGTGATAAAGGTTTTTTCATTGAGGTGTCGTTCTTTAGCATTGTTAAAGCTGATTTGAAAATGATATTAAAGTTTTCAGCTGAATTTCCTGCTCTTTTTCTAGATTGATCTTCATTAAAGGAGGAATCTACAATAAATCTCTAGCTACTCCTATATATTTACATGTTTTAAGCCAAACCAAAGTATATTTGCTTAAAAATTTGTTTCTTGTGATAAATAACAGTCCATGTATCAATACATAACTTTTAGAAGATTTCTAACGTCATTTTTTTGTATATTATCTTCACTCATTTACGCGCAAACAGCTAGAACGACTCAAGTTTCTATGGGGGATGTTGTACTTAAAAAATCTAAATATTTAGTTTTAAAAGATTATTCGAGTATAACCCATCTAGAGTTTTATGGGAAACTTGATGTTGACGTTTATAGAGACACCCTAAAGCAAAAGAAGCCTAAAAAGGATAGCCTAGCTCCGAAAGTTAAGCTCCCCAAAAAGTATGTGTATACTATTGAAGCAAAAGACAAACTAAAGCTAATACATTGGGTGAATCAAAATAAGTATGTGTTGGATTATGCTAAATTTCAACCCGCTTCGCAAATTGTAACAGGAATTACTTTTTCTGGTATTGATAAAGACTTTCAAAAGCTAATTGTTCAAAAAAAGTATGGAGCAAACTTATTCCAGAAAAAAGAAAAACAATTCTTAGCATTCCATGAAGATCTAGAAACAGTTATTACATTGAATCCTGATAAGATATTGAATACTAAGACAGCCTATTTATGTTGGGGAGAAACGGAAAACAGAAACATTGAAGTTATTGACCTAGTATCCAAAAAATGTGATTGCCCTAAAGGTACTTCTGTTAAGTATGATAAAGTGGAAGAGGATGCTAAACTAAGCTTTAAAGAGTATTTAAAACTGAATCGATAATGAAAAACCGTGTTTCCTTAGGTTTGTTACTGACACTTGTGGTTGCCGTTTGGGGAATTATTGGTTACAAGGTGGTCGCAGCATTTTCAAATAGTAATGATGATGCAGAAAATCAGGCTGTGTTAGGTACAAAGCAAGACAAAAATTTGAGTCATCTCGAAAAACCTCGCTTTTCGATTCACCTTCCTGAAAGAGATCCTTTTCTTGGAAAACTAAAAACAAAAAAAATAGCTGTAAAGCCAACTAAAAAAAAGGTATCTAAACCATCTAATATAAGATGGCCAAGAATTATTTATAAGGGTTATGTCAGTGGTCGAAAGGTGACATCTAAAGTAGTTCTTATTAATATTAATGGAGAAGGATATTTCGCTAAAGAAAAACAGGAGGTTACTGAAGAAATAAAATTGATTAAAACTACTGCAGAAAGTGCAATCCTATCATATAAAGGAGAACGAAAGACATTCGAAATTGAAAAAGATGCCTTCGGTTTTTAAAAAAGTTCCCGCACAAGCACTCTATTTTGCCCTTTTAATTGCCACCCTTGGGGTGTTAACATTAACAGCTGTTTTACTTTGGCAACACACCAGCTCGTTTTTTGGTAAACAATCTTCAATAGCAACAAGTCTTCATTATACTAACAAAGAGTTATTTCTTCATAAAATAAAGGAAACCTATACCGGAACAAAAGATACCCTTGCAGTTAATAATGATAACTTAACTCATAAGTTTCAGCAAAAGTATTATGGGTGCTGGATTCGTTCTTTTAGTGGGGTTCAGCAGAAAAATTTTAATGCTAACACAATAGGTTTAGTGGGAACATCAACCTCCGATCGAACACCCAATTTTTATCTCAAAAACAGTAACTCTCCTTTGATCTTGGTAGGGAATACCAGATTAAGTGGGCAAATTTATATTCCTTCGTCAGGAATTCGTACAGGTACCATTCATGGAAATTATTTTAATGGTAATCGACTCGTTCAAGGTTATAAACATACGAGTAAAGACAATTTACCAAAGTTGCAATCTCAATGGCTTACTTATCTTAGGACACTGTCTAAAGAAGGAGTATCGGACAATTATAAGGCAGTAAGTTTTTCGAATAGTATGAAAAACTCATTTTTTAATTCATCTTTTCTACTAAGAGGTAACCATATTTCTTTGCAAGCTTGTACGTTATCAGGAAATATCATTGTGAAAGCTACTTCTAAAATTACTGTTTTTAAAAGTGCGAAGCTTACCGATGTGATTTTAATTGCTCCAGAAATAGAATTAAAATCGAATGTAAAAGGAAGGTTTCAATGTATAGCTTCAGAGAAAATATCTGTAGGCAAAAACTGTTCGTTATCTTATCCTTCGGCCATAGTCGTAGATAATAGGTATACGAACAAGGAAGATGAACACCTAAAGTCAGATATTTCTATAGAAAAAGGCACTGAGATACACGGGAGTATTGTTTTCTTAAAAAAGAAAGCAATTAAACCCTTTCGAAATTCAAATACAAATGTGTTTTTAGATGAAAGAACAAATATTGTTGGGCAAGTGTACTGTGAAGGGAACCTTCAACTTAATGGAGCCATTAGGGGATCTGTATATACCGAACAATGTCTTGTAGATGCTTATGGTTCTAGATATATTAATCATTTGTATAATGCAACGATTGCTCAGTTTCCCGTAGATAATTATGCAGGCATTCCTCTGGTAGGTAACGAAAAAAACACTTTGGCTAAATGGTTATACTAATTAAGAAAATAACAGCAGCTTCGTTAGTAGAAGTATTAGTCGCTAGTGTATTGATTCTGGTAATCTTTACGATTTCTAGTTTTAGTTTAAATAACTTATTTAAAAGCAATTATCAACGAAATACGTTTTTAACAGAAAGCCGTTTAAAAGAATTACAATACCTATATATACATGATCAATTACAGTTGCCTTATAGCGAAAATTTCGCCGACGGAGAGATTTATATTGATTGTAATGCAAAAACCAAATGTGATTTTATATGGAATAGTAAAACGAAGGAGGTTCATTTTGTAGTAACGAATAATAATGATTAACATAATGAAAGTAAAGTCATTTACAATTACTGAAATTCTAGTCGTTATTGTGATTACGAGTGTTGTAGTGAGCTTAGCGCTTAGTGTACTTCGAATGTTACAACGTCATACGCTTACGTTATCAGATTTTCAAACTGCTAAAAATGAGCTGTATTTATTGAATAACCAATTGGCTATTGAGTTTTCTAAGGCAGAGAGTATCCATTGGAGTTCTGAAAATGAAATCTTAACCTTTACAACACCTTTGAAACAGGCTACTATTGCCGTAGATTCCATAGCCTTAAGTCAACGCCAATTGGAGGTAAAAGAGAGAACGGTATATTTACAGGGAAAAGAAAAGAGTGCTTCTGGAATTATTGATGCTCTTAAATTAGAAATGAATGTTAAAGGAAAAGATCAGACGATCTTTGTGTACCGTAGAAATGACTTGAATACTATTTTGAATCATGGCAATTAAATTTCAGCAACAACCAAAAGCAGCACTTACTTCTGAAAAAGTCGTTTCCAAGGATTTGAATTCGTTATTGCAAAAGGAGATACGAATTGGAAAACCCCAGTTTACAGATAAAAAGAAAGCTGCATTTTACGATGAACTATCGGTGCTTTTAGAATCTGGAATACATTTAAAAAGTGCTTTAGAATTATTGGTAACCAGTGAAGCTAAAGCATTCGAAAAAGCTTTACTCGATCGTATGCTTCAGAGTCTAGTTAGCGGAGGGAGTCTTTCTAATTGTATGAAAAATGAGTCCGTATTTTCTCAATACGAATACATCGCTATTAAAATAGGAGAAGAGACAGGGAATTTAGTAGAAATCACTAAACAACTTAGTGCGTTTTACCAACAAAAAGTAAAGCAAAAAAGTGAAATTATAGGTGCTTTAACGTATCCTATTATTGTGTTGGGTACAGCTTTAGTGGTCATTGGATTTATGTTAAATTTTGTAGTACCCCTGTTTGTAGATATATTCAAACAAAATCGGGTAGAATTACCGTGGATTACAAAATCTATTGTAACTGCATCTAACTTTCTGAAAGACAATACCACATTGCTTCTTGTAAGTTTCGTTATTTTGATAGTACTTTCCTATCGCATCCGTAAGAATTTGGCGTTCAAAAAAATGTGGGAAAGTCTTTTGTTAAAACTTCCTATTTTGAATTCTTACATAAAGAATGTGAAATTAGCTCAATTTACTCAAGCCGTGAGTCTAATGTCCAATGCTAAAATAGACATTACCAAATGTTTAAGTATGAGTGCTAAAATGATTTCATTTTTCCCTCTTTCTAATGCGTTACAAGTAATAGAACAAGAGATTATAAATGGAGGGAAGCTTAGTGTTGCTTTTGAAAAGTATGATACACTTTTCGATAAAAAAATGATAGCTTTATTGCGTGTTGCTGAGGAAACAAATAATACGGCTTATATCTTTAATAAACTCAATAAACAATTTACTTTTGAGGTCAATAAGCAATCGAAATTAATTGCAGATGTGCTAAACCCTATACTCACTATAATTGTAGGTTTAATTGTTGGAGTTATTTTGATAGCAATGTATTTACCAATGTTTAAATTAAGTAATGTAATAGGGTAAACAGATTATCGTTCTACTATGAAAATGAAAAATAAATTATCGAAGAAAGTTCCAGCATTTAACTTGCAAGAGATGCTAATTGTTTTGGCGCTTATCGGAATTCTTTTACTTATAGCGTTACCTAATTTCTTGCCTTTAATTACACAAGCTAAAAGTCAGGAAGCTAAAATTCAATTGAAATACATTCATAATCTACAAACTCAGTATCGCTATTTAAATTCTAAATATTCTCAAGATTTTATTGAAATCGATTATGAAGCTCCGAGAACTGTCAAAGAAAATGGTACCGCTAACTACAGCTATGTTGTTACTGAAGCGACTACCTCAAATTTTGTAGCCAGAGCTACAGCCGTGGTGGATTTTGATGGTGACGGAATTTTTAATGTTTGGGAAATAGATGAAAATGGGAAGCCTAAGCAAATTGTAAAGGATTGATAGTAATCATAAAAATAGTATTAATTATCACCTTAGTGACTATTTGGTATCAAGATCAAAAAGAAAGATTGGTGTCGTTTTTTTTGTTTCCGTTTCTGGCATTAGAAACCGCTGTAATACATTACCTTAATACAACTTCTGAAGTGTTTGTTACCAATGTACTAGTTAATATTGTTATCATATGCTTAATAGTAGTAATATTGTTTTTATATGCAAGATTCAAAATGAAAAAGAACCTATTTAAAGAGGCTTTTGGTTTGGGAGATGCATTCATATTAGTAGCCTTGGCATTTGCGTTTCCTGTTTATACATTTGTTGTTTTACTAAGTCTTGGGTTTTTAACGATTTTAGGGATTCATTTTTTACTTGGAATCCTTGGAAAAAGAAGAGAAACTATTCCTTTCGCAGGAGAGTTAGCGCTCTTTATGACTTTAGTTTATGTAGCTTCTTGGAATATAAACACAGTTAATTTGTATTACATCTAATGGATATTACGTACTTCGAAATACCAGTTACTATAAAACAGCTTATTTCTGCTGAACAAGCTTATCATTATCGGGTAGTACCTGTAGAAATTCAAGGGGAAGATTTAATCTTAAAATCCGATTACGAAGATGTAGAGGAACTACAACAAGAACTAACGATTGTTCTAGACCGTGATATTAAAATTGAATCGGTTGCTACAAAAGCTTTAGATTCTTGCTTAAGTGTTAATTTCAGAAAAGTAAGTACTAAACAAACAGAAAATTTTTCTTTTCAAGAGGACTTTCTAAAAAAATTGATTACTTCAGCTCAAGATTACGGCAGTAGTGATATACATATCGAACCACTAGAAAAAGAAGCTAGAATTCGTTTCCGATTAGACGGTAAATTAAAAACGCAATTCACGATTAAAAAAGAGGAATATCCTCAATTAGTAAATCAAATAAAGATACAATCGGGATTAGATATTGCACAAAAAAGGATTTCTCAAGATGGACGTATATCCTTTAGATTAGATCAGTACGATTTCGACATCCGTGTTTCTTCTATGCCGACGCTGCATGGCGAAAAAATGGTATTGCGTTTGCTAAGTAGGAATACCTCGAGTATAGCATTAGATGATTTAGGTTTTACTCAAAATGAACTGAAAGAGTATCGCGAGGCTATTAAAAATTCACAAGGAATTATTTTAATCTCTGGTCCAACAGGTTCTGGTAAAACGACAACTCTTTATGGAACTCTAAAAGAGTTAAATAAAGAGACTTCGAATATTTTAACCATAGAAGACCCTATAGAATATACCCTAGAGGGAATCAATCAAGTGCAACTAAAAGAAGATATTGGTTTTAATTTCCCCAAAGCTTTACGAACTTTTTTACGTCAAGATCCAGATATCATTATGGTGGGAGAGATTCGAGATAATGATACAGCTTCTATGGCCATTAAAGCAGCTTTAACAGGACACTTAGTCTTATCTACAATTCATACCAATTCGGCATGGGGTACGGTATCAAGACTAATAGATATGGAAGTTCCCTCGTATTTATTGGCTAGCACATTGTGTATTAGTATTGCACAACGCCTTGTGAGAAAGTTATGCCTGCATTGTAAAGAAAAAAAGGTAGTAGATTCTAGTGATTTCCCAATGGATTTTGAAATTCCAGAGGATTTGAAAGAAACTTACAAAGCAAAGGGTTGTAACCATTGTTATCATACAGGATTTACTGGACGTAAAGCTATTTACGAACTATTACCAATCACCAAACAATTGGAAAAAGAGATAAAACAAAATAGCTTAGAAATAGATCAGTATATTCGCACTCACGATATACTTACACTTAAAGATAATGCCCTGCGTTTAGTACAAGAGGGAGTAACTAGTGTTAGTGAAATATACCCCATATTGATTTCAAATTAAGATGAAAAAAATATTCACCATAATATTCATTGTTTCGATACATTTTTTGAGTGTTTTATATGCTCAAGACAATGCGATTAGTAGACTCAATACAATTAAAAACCGTATTCAGTTACTGAAACCTGAGATACCAGGGTTAAATGAGACTCTGAATGTAAATATTAGCAGTACTTCTTTAGCTAACTTTTTATTAGCTGTTTCTAAGATTCATAAAGTAAATATTAATGTATCGCAAGAATTAAAAAACACTAATATCACCAATGGCTTTACGGATGTTACTGTGGGAGATTTGATCGTTTTTTTAGTTAAGGAGTATAATTTAGAGGTAGACTTTACGGGTAATATTTTGTCTATAAGATCTTATAAGAAGCCCATAGTGCCGCCAGCTGTAAAAGAAATAGGGGTGAGCTATAATCCTCAAAATAATTTATTGAACCTAGATCTATCAGAAGATCCATTGGACAAGGTATTTCGAAAAATAATGTCCGAATCAGGAAAGAACTTATTATACAGCCCTAGTTTAAACACCAAAAAACTAAGTGCTTTTATACAGAAAGTCCCTTTTGAAACAGCTTTAGATAAACTAAGTATTTCTAATGGTCTAGAGTTTGAAAAAACAGAAGACGGATTTTATATCTTCAATACCTTATTAGGGAATGAAGCGGACGATAGCCCGACAGCAAATCGATCGAATCGAAGTAAAAACAAAGTGAGTCGTATTCGCCCTAAGCGAAAAAAATCTTCATTCTTCTATGAGGTTTTAGACTATGATCAACGTTTAATCAGCATCGATGTAGAAGACGTACCGATCTCCGACTTAGTCTATACACTTGTAGATGAATTCGATTTAGATATTTTCCTCGCATCTCCATTAAAAAATACAGGTAAAACAACCATTAAATCCGAAAGTATTGGCTTTGATACTTTGTTGACTAAAGTATTTGAGAATTCTGGAACTGCTTCTACAAACGGAAGAGCAGGTAGTTCAGGTAGAGGTTATTATACCTTTAAAAAAGAAAAGGAACTATACTATTTTGGTATCTCGGGACAACTTACGGTGAATAGTATCCAATTCATCCCATTACAATATCGTTCTATAGAATTGCTAGGAGACCCTACAAACAATGGAGGTTCATCTTCTAGGTTTTCTGGAAATTTTAACAATAACTCTGGGATCAATTTTTTAGGAAATGGACTTAATAATGGTGCTAATCAAGGAAGTTTTAATAACAGCAATAGCTTCAATGAATCTAGTTCATCTTCTAATTTTCAAAATAATAGAAATAGCATTAACAGCAATAGTGGATTTAATAGAAGAAATACTTTTTCAGACAATTCTAGTACACAATCTAGTGGTACGCAATCTGCAGGAGCAATAACCTCTTTATTCCCGGATAATGTTTTAGAGGGCTTAGATATTAAAATGGATGTCGAACTCAACGGGTTTATAGTTAGCGGTCCAGGTACCAATGTTGAAAAGTTTAAAAATTTTATTACGTATATAGATAAACCTGTTCCTGTTATTTTACTGGATGTTATGATTCTTGAAGTGTCTAAGACAGCTACCTTGGATGCTGGGCTTGAATTAGGAGTCGGGACAGAAGCAACTCAGAATTCGGGAGTTGCTTTCCCTGGAACCAATGGAAGAGTATCTGGTGCAGGGTTTGATAAAATTGTTAAGAACGAAGACTTCAAAAAAATTATAGGAGGTTTTAAAGGTTTTAGTTCTTTGAATTTGGGTAGACTTGGGCCTAATTTCTATGTAGATCTTAGAGCCCAAGAAACCAATGGGAATTTAAAAATACTTTCTACTCCCAAATTGAGTACTTTGAATGGTCATAAAGCTTATTTGTCTAGCGGGGAAACAACTTACTACCAAGTGGTAAATCAAAGTTTTATCGGTTCTCAAAATCCTTCTTCAACAGAAATTACAAACTATCTTCCTATTGATGCGGAACTTGCTATAGAATTTAAACCTTATGTTGCAGGAAATGGTCAGATTACCTTGGACATACAGGTGATACAATCTAGCTTTGGAACGCGTATTGACGAAAACGCACCACCAGACATCAATAGCCGACGTTTTTCTTCGATCATTCGTATGCATGAAAATGATGTGGCTATTTTAGGTGGATTAGAGGATAAAATAAAAAGTGAAGCAGGAACAGGAATACCTTTGTTATCTAAAATACCAGTTTTAAAATGGCTCTTTAGTCGACGAACACGTACCGATAGTAAGAGTAAGCTTAATATCTTAATAAAACCTACTGTTTTTTACTAAGTCAACTTACCCATGTTAGATTTTCTTAAAAATATCAAGCAGCATATTGAAATTGGAAAGAAGGTTACTGTTATAGAATATAGCAGTAACCGTGAATTTCCTATTTCTGGTGTTGTATTAAACCTAACAAAAGATGGGTTTGATATCGAAAAAAAGTTTGATGCTGAGAACGTTTCTGATCTGAATAACTTCGATATAGAAAAGACTCCAATTATTCTTGGGATTACCAGTAAACAGGTACTAACTAAAAAGCTTGAGAATTTTAATAAAGATAGAGCAGACTTCCCAACAGCGTTTCCAAACATTCTTCAAAAAGACTTTTATTTTGAAAATTTTTATAATGAAAACACTTGTTTTGTAAGCATTTGTAGAAAAAAGGTTGTTGAAGAAATAATTGCCGAATACAGTACTCACAAATTACAAATTATAGCGTTTTATTTGGGGAATGCATACATCAATGAATTGCTTCCTTTTTTAGGTAATCCTGAAATTGTTTTTACGAAAACGGCTAAAATAACTTTAGAAGAAAGCAAAATTAGTCTTCTTCAGACAAATTCATCTGAAAACAAATTATATCACATAGGAGAAGAAGAAATTACTTCCAAACACCTTTTAAGCGTTGCTTTGGGATTGCATTATACGAATGGCTTTAGTGAAATCATCTCGAATAAAAAAGCCATTGGAGAACGTTTAAAGGTAACTTTTACCAACAAACAATACTTTAAATACATTGGTATCACTTTGGTTAGCTTACTTTTCTTAGGCTTAATGATAAATAGTCTGTTTTTTTCGTCACTTTTAAAGAATGTAAATCAATTAGAACAAAGCCAGCAATTATTCGAATCTCAGAAAATGGTTTTAACGGATCTTCAAAATCAGGTGAAGTTAAAATCCAAATTGGTAGAAAGTATTCAGCAAACGGGGTTTTCGAACAGTTCAGAAATTGTAAGTAGTATTCTTAGCGATTTGCCCAACAGCATACTTCTTACCGAATTTGTATATCAACCTCTAAAAAAAGGGATTAAGAAAAATAAACCGATTACACCTATTCATAATCAAATACTAATATCAGGAAAGACTAACGACAAAACTCAATTTTTTGAATGGATAAAAACTATCGAAACTAATAGATTTGTCGATAAGCTAAGTATTGATGATTTTCAGGATAAAACTACTAAAGCGGCTAATTTCAATATTACTATTACTCTAAAGAACCTCTAATGCAACTATTTTGGAATACATATAAATATTGGTTGATAGGCTTCTTGGTCCTAGTAATATTATCCTATGTTTTAGCTTTTCGAAAAACCTTTGATCTTCAGCAAAAATATAGACTTTTAGGAGCAAAGGCAGCATTGTATAACGAAGCTCCTAATCGTATAGAATCTCTCAGAGCAATGGAGACTTCGTACAATAAATTCTTATCGGCGTATAACCTGAATACCACTTCTTCTAATAATGGAATTCTAAAGGCGATTAATTTACTATCATCCGAAAATTTGGTATTGATTAATGAATTTACGGAACCCCATATATATGAAGACACCGTAAATCAAAAACGTGTAATTACCTATCGATTTCAGTTAAAAGGGCCTTATTCCGATATTTTAAATCTTATTTACGGGCTAGAACAACAATATACCTTTGGCAATATTACTCATATCAACTTCGAAAAAACAAAAAACTATCGACGAGGTAGTTACGAGCTCTTTTGTGCGATTCACTTGCAGCGTTTAGAGGCTCTTTAATTCTGTAAGTTTCATGTAACTTGTTTATTACTAGTTATAAACAGAGTTCGTCAGACACATTCAGAATACTCGAAACCCTTGTAAATACGAGGGTTTTGTCGTAAATTATAGTAAATAAAAACCCCGAAACCAGCTGTTGAGGGCTAAAAACGGGGGTTGCAATTTACGTTATTTATGAAATTACGAAGAATTAGCGATTTTCAGCATAAATTTTCATTTTTATCGGCTACAGAAAATTTAGAAGCTTTTCATACTCGTTTTTTAGAGAGTGATCTAGGAAAAAATTATAAAGCTATTCCATGGAATTCTTTGGTTAAGAATTTTGGAATTAAGGAAAACCCATTGGGTTCAAAAATGCTTTTTAGCCCTAGAGGTCGTATTGGTTTAATGATCTTGAAGCAAGTCCACCGAATGCATAAGAAGTTTTTATAGAAGTATGATACGTATTATACCCGTTATTTGCCATATAATCAAAACGTGAGTTCTGTCAAATACCGTAAGAAAATCAAAAAATGTTTCCATTTCAACAAGTGTTTGACTTTTAAATATAGTTGTCGAAAATTCGACAAAAAACCACCAAAATTACAATGTTTCGAGCCTTAAGGGGTATGTAGATCAGCGGGATACCCCAAAAATACTGGACTTTGGTTCGACCTAATGTCATAAGGGGGAGCATATGGGAGCTCAGTAAGGTACTTTATTGTTAATAATTAGCTATATAGAGTTGATTTTTCCTTAAAGTTAATATTATGTTAATTTTTAAGATGCTATTTTTGATATATTTAGGGTTGTTTTGATAATGCATAATTTCTCATTCGAGTATATTTAGTGTCCTTCCAATATTTATGTACTAGACTTATTTGTAAACGTTTGACTATTTTTGGAGAGAAAAGCATCTTATGAAACTCATTAGTACTCTGACTCTTAGTTTATGTTCTTTATATTGTATTTATGCGCAAAATATTACCAGTAATAGGAACCCTGTTGGTCTAGAACATAATATCTTATTCAATGCTACCACAAGATATCAGGTAACGCAATCAGGAGCTGTAGCACTTTCTTTACCAGATTTATTCGACGGGAAATTTGGGCCATCTTATACACCAAGTGGATTAAGTGCGTCGAACCCAACTCAAATTGTAATCGAAAACTTACCCTCGTATCACACCCAAGCAGGGAATTGGGTAGGTTGGTCTACACGTTATTGGCAAGCTAAAAATTTTAAGATAGAGGGCTATGATGTTTGGAAAGGAGTAAATCAATGGAGAGTAATTTCAGATTATACCACTAGAGATTACCATAGTTTCGAACATATTGCAAAAGTGCCTGTTTCAGGAGTATACACTAAGCTACGTTTTACTTTTTATAGTTCACATGGAACGGATGGAAGGCTTGGAGTTTCAGAGTTGTTTTTTATTAATCCAGAAGCAACAGCTCCCTATGCGCATTTAATTACAAGTTCAAATGGTTGGGAAGTAAGTGGTGCTGAGTTACGTAATACTAAAAGTTTATCTATAGATAATACTGCTTACGATCACACTTATATTAAAATAGGTCACGAATCTAATGATAGGATTTTTGTTGATAATTCGCAAAGCAAAGTATACGGGGGAGGAATGTTTTTTCGTGTGCACGATGAATCTCAAACACATAAGTACAGAAACTCTATGTTACTAGCAGACAATGGAAATGTTGGTGTAGGTGTTACGCCAGATTATAAGCTAGACGTTTCAGGTAGTATTCATAACGGTGCTGCAGATTTTATTTTAGGAAAAAGAAGTGGTAGAAGCCAAGGAGAAAAGTTAGCAAATAGAGCTTTAGTACATCATGACAATGATGCTTTACATTTAAATTATGGAGGTGATTTCGAAGGTGGAGTAGTAGTAGGGCCAGGAGGTTTCCATTTACAGGCTAGTGAGATATCTTCGAATAATTGGATGACAACAAGGTTTCATTGGTCGGGGCATAGTTTAATTTTTGGCACAAAACCCGATGCTTATGCACATAATGTTATAGAGATAAAACCTGGAGGAGCAGATAGAGGGCAACTTGTTTCAGAATTTAGAATGCACCATGCAAATTCAAAAACCGATCATGACCAGAGAGTCAATATCACAACATGGAAAAATAAACCGACTTATTTTGATGCTGGTAATGTAGGTATTGGAACACGTGATCCTAAAAATAAACTTTCTGTAAATGGAACGATTTGGGCAACAGAGGTAAAAGTAAGTCTAAATGATGCAGCTGACTGGGTTTTCGAAGATGACTACGATTTAAAACCTCTATCTGAAGTAGAAACCTTTATCAAAGAAAATAAGCACTTACCAGAAATACCATCAGCGGAAGAGTTCCGTAAAAACGATCTTAAAGTTTCTGAAATGACGAATAAGTTGTTACAGAAGATTGAGGAGTTGACTTTATATACTATTGAGCAGGAGAAGAAACTTGATAAAATGGAAGATCTTGAAAATAAGAATAATGTTTTAGAAAAAGAATTGAAGGCTTTTAAAGCTCGCTTTGAAAAACTAGAACAATTATTAATCAAATAAATAAAATAGTATTCCCTAAATCAAATTACATGAATAAAATCACATTACCAGTATCAATTATTGCATTACTTATCGCTCTAGGAAGTTTCTTCATCAAACCGAAATCAGCAGAACTCGTGTATGTAGATGTAAACGAAATGTTACAAGGGTATAAAAGAACTAAAATCGTAAAAGCCAAATTCGAAAAGAAAGCAGCTACAATGAAAGCCAATGTAGATAGTTTGTTAGGAGATTGGCAAAAGGAGCTTAAAGTCTACGAAAAAGAGCGTAGCAAAATGACCAAGAAAGAACTAGAACTAAAACAAGAGTTACTAGGTAATAAACAACAACAAATAAATAATTACCAGCAAGCCATACAGAAGCAATTAGCAGAAGAAGACCAAAAATCGACACAAACTGTAGTAAACGATATCAATGATTTTGTAAAAGAATACGGTAAGAAAAAAGGTTACAATATCATCTTCGGAGCCGTAGGAAATGGAAATATTATGTATGCTAAAGAAGGGACTAATTTAACCCCAAAGCTTGTTGAGTTGATAAACAATGAATTTGAGGGAAAAAGTAATCAGTGAATGAGCAAAAAACATTTACTACATATATTCATAATTGCTGTATTAGTTGTGTCATGTGGTCGAAAGACTTTTGACACAACTGACCAATTATGGGAATATATTAAGGATCCAGATAATAACTATTTACAAGAAAAAAATATTCGTGGTGTAGATTACAAGCTATTGTACAAACCTCACGATTTATTAGTAAATCAAGCGTTAGGAGAAGAACGAAGTGATAGTTTAATAAAAAAATACAAAGACAAGTATAAAGACCATTTGTATTTCACATTAAGCATGTCAAAAAGTGGTCACGAATTATTAAGTCATTTAGCCAGAGATCGCAACCAATTCGGAGCGATGGTAAACCAATTAGCATTCGGAATGAATGAAAAAGTACATATGTATACTCCAAAAAAAGATACGTTACCGATGACAGACTTTATTTACCCAAGAATGTACGGAATGAGTGGTACTACAAGTATACTATTCGTCTATCCCAAAAGAGTAGAAGACTTAAAAGAAGATTACCTGAATTTTACAATTAATGACCTTGGGTTTCATACTGGGGAGGTGAAGTTTAAGGTGCCTATGGAGGTGATTACGGATGAGGTAGGGTTGTCTTTGGCGACCGATGATTTAAGCCGGTAGAAAGAGATAATAA
Source organism: uncultured Aquimarina sp. (assembly GCA_937929895.1). GTDB lineage: Bacteria > Bacteroidota > Bacteroidia > Flavobacteriales > Flavobacteriaceae > Aquimarina. Next base: position 10,923 of record CALFUO010000027.1, on the reverse strand, counting down.
ATCAAGATAGAAAGGGTTTGTGTGTAGACAAATCCCCAAAATAAAAGTTTTGAATAAGATGTTAAAGCCGATTATGAGAGTACTACAAGAGTTTAAAAACGAATTAAAAGCTTTTTATAGAAGACAAAAGGTCACCCCTCATCGGTTGCCTGTTATCAGTCACCCGTCATCGGTCTCAAGAATAACAACCTTGTTTCTAACACTAACGCTGTTATTACCCACAGTATCACCTTACGGAAAGGCATTAGCAAATAATAATGGTCCAAACGCACCAGAAGCAGCCAGCTTCGAACCTGTAGATGCTACAGATATGGTAAATCTACTGACAGGTGATTTTACCTATGTGTTACCTTTAATGAATGTACCTTCCCCAGAAGGAGGATATCCGATAGCATTGGCGTATCACGCAGGGATTGCAATGGATCAAGAAGCTTCTTGGGTGGGATTAGGTTGGAATTTAAATCCTGGAGCCATTGATAGATCGGTCAATGGATATCCTGATGATTATAACAGCAGCTCTTTATTTGAATACTTGTATGATGAAGGAAAGACAGATACATTTAACTCGATAACATTAGGGTATTCTTTAGGGGTTTCCGTAGGAGTAGGTGCCTCTTGGGGAAGTAACCAAAGCTTAGGAGGTCATGTTAGTATTGGTACTGGTATCTCGGATGTAGTTGGCGTGAATGCCAGTGTAGGTACTTCAGGTTCTTCTGTAGGGGTTACCATTGGTTTACCAGGAGAATTATCTCTAGGAGTTGAAGTGGATACTAATGGAACTGTAAGTACCTCTATTGGAGTTCAGTTTGATAAAAATGGTGCAGGTTTTCGTATTGGAGCCTCTACAGATGGTGTTGGTTCTTTCGCGTTTACAGCAGCAGATGACTCAGGGAATAAAGCAACATTAGGTGTAAATCTTTCGTCACAAGGGGTAGGATATTCTTTATCTGTTTCTCAAAAAACAGCGATTCAAGGTAGCAATGGAAAAAATTTAAGATCTTCTGGTGGTATAGGAATAGGGGGTAATCGTAATTTTAATAATACAGTTTCTCAAGGCGATTTTACTGTGAATCAAAGTGCCGTAACTATACCTATTATCTTACCTACACCGATAGGTATTTTCAGTTTATCGTTTGGAAGTCAAAAAGTAAAATATTTTGCAGCCAAAAGAAAACAAAATACAGTTTCAGGACCACTTTATTTTCATGAAAATTTTAGAAATAATGGAGTTGCCTATAGGGTGAAATGTTTTCAGTATCATTCTTTTGGGCCCAATGGAGGTGCATGTCTCGAAAATATTAACACACTTACTTACAGTGAGGTAGAAAGAAATGCTATTGTTGCTCAATATAGTAATGACTGTAAAGAATGTGAAATTTCAACGGAGAATATCGACCGAGATTCTTTTATGGATATTTACGAAATTCCGTTAGATCAGAACAATCAATATGCCGATAATTACAATATTTGGGATAATAACCCTGTCTTTCCATCTTATGACAAATATAATGTACAAGCTCAGGGGTTAGGAGGAAGTATACATGCTAAGTTAGTAGATGCAGGAATGTTATTTGGGCATTCGGATAAAAAAAATAAAGATGATTTAGAAATAAAATATGCACTAAATGGAGCAAATAGAAATAATATTCCGAGTCATTTAAGATTTCATAGAAAACCAATATTTACTTTTGATAACGAAGTAAAACAATATTTAAATCCCGGTAAGGTTAATTTTGATGATATAGATGTTGCTATTCATCATACCAAGTTAGAAGATACTTATAACAATAAGTCAGGAATTTCAGTAGATTATAGTAAAAAATCTGGGAATCACGTAGATTATTATACCAATAAAGAAATTCTAGAGCACAATACCCAAGGATTGATACAATCGTATAATCTAGGTTTTGAAAGAAGTAGAGCACCTAAGGATGGTATCGGAGCTTTTGTGATTACAGCACCAGACGGGAAATCATATCATTATACATTACCTGTTTACAATCACGAGACAATTACAAGGACTTACGGGATTTCTCCATTTCATCCAGGGGCAGGTGAGTACAAATCTTACTACGAAAAACGACAATTAGAACCATATGCTACACATTGGTTACTTACGGCAGTTACAGGCCCAGATTATGTAGATAATGGAAATGGTATTGCAGATGCTGAGGATTTAGGATATTGGGTAAGTTTTGAATATGGATTATGGTCCGATAGTTATGCGTGGCGTTGGCCTTATGGTAAAGATTTCTTAGTAGACCCAGAAAATCCTGAGATAAAAACATGGACAAAAGGGAGGAAAGATCAATATTTCTTAAATAAGGTTAAAACGCGTACACATACTGCATTATTTTTAAAGAATGAAAGAGAAGATAATAGATCTCCTTATTGGAAATACGAATCGGTTCCGCATATCGAAGGAGGAAAACTTCCTAATGGACGGATAGTTAGTGGGCACGATTATAAAAAACGTTTTGAGATACATGGACAAAAAACGCTTCGTTTAGATAAAGTGATTTTAGTGAAAAGTAAAGATGATGTATCTAACCTTAATTTGAGCAATTATACTCCGAGTACGGTTCATATACATTATCCTAATAGTCCAAAAGATAATACCACAGGTAACTACAATTTGAAAAATAATGTCTTTGATTGGAGTGATAATTGGGAGGCTCTTAAGAGTAAAGCGATTAAAGTAATCTGTATGGATTATAAAACAACAAATAATTCATTGGTTCGAGGTACTCCAGGTACGGGTGCAGATGGAGAAGGGCGTTTAACCTTAAGTGCAGTTAGATTTGGAGGAAAACAAGATGCCACAGTAATGCCTCCATATCGATTTGATTATATTAATGACAACAATTACCGATATAATAATAACGATGCTAATGAATGGGGGTATAAATATGACGACCCTTCAATGTGGTCTTTACGAGAAATTACGACACCACAAGGAGGTAAAATACAAGTCGACTATGAGCAACATGATTTTAAAACCTTAGCAGATCAACAATTCACAGTTACTAATAGGGATACATATAGCTTAGATTTTGACTTAGACTCAAGTTATAATTTAAGAGTTGGAGATAAAGTTCATATAGAAATGCATTATGCGCACCTTTATGATATTTATAATGGCTCTGGACCATCTCCACCAACCTATAAGATTGATTTTAGAACCTATAATGATAATTCAACTATAACAAGGATTATACCTAAAGAAGGATCCAAAGTGTCCGTAAATGTAACGCTTGATCGTGACATTCATGTATTTACTCAAGGGAAAGTAGGAGAGGCAAAGAAGAATAAAGATCGTAGAGAGATTATAGCCACATTCAATATAGATGCTAGTGTAGTTCATCGAAAAGGAGGAGGAATACGTACGAAAAGTATATCTATAATTTCTGATACTGGAAACGTCCATTCGAAATCGAACTATAAATATGGAAAGAATAAAGATGGTATCGGCTGGGTAAGTTATATACCAAGTGCTCCTGATGTACAAAAAGAAATACCCTATAGTACCGAGCTACCAGCTCCAAAACCAATATATGAATATGTAACACATGAAGTAGTAAATCCAAGTACAAACCAAATCTATAACGAGACAACATATCAATATCATGTGATGAATGAAAAGTCAAATATTGGTGTTCGTTATGGTGATTTATACGAATTCAAAGTGTTAGAACAAAAAGATAGTTCAAAACAAACAAGAGCAGTAAGAATTAAAAGTTCGTACCCTGTGCCTATAACCACTACTACCATTACAAATAAGTCATTGAATATTGATGTATATCAAATAAAAGATAATTTAAATTGTTTAGGGCAATTATTGTCTATCACCAATAAAAATGGAGAGGGCCAGGTGTTAAATAAAGTGGTTAACACTTATTTTGAACCAGGTGAAATAGAAGATAATTTAGGAGTTACTCAGGAATCATATCAGTCTTATAAGTCAACTGAGAAGGGGCCATATAAATTAGTGGGTACTTTTGAGAGAGAGGAAACTATTGAGCAAAGACAATTGGTGAATACCTCTACAAGAATCAAATACCCCAATCTATTAAAGTCAAGTACAGAATATAAAAATGGGGTAAGCTATACAACGGAATTTAAAAATTTTGATCCAATTTCAGGTCAAGCCAAAGAAATCTATTCTTATTCAAGTAGAGGGCTCGAGGTGAAATCAGTAAGTGAACCTGCGTTTAGAAAATATCCGCAAATGGGTAGTAAGGCAGATAACCCTAATAACAAAAATATGTTAAGCCAAGGAGCTATTACATGGACGTCATTTAAAAAATTACCAAGTAATGATTGGAAATTAATAGATGCAGAAGTGCAGACATGGAACAATTCAAATTATAATACAACTAGGAAGAAAGTAGAAACTCGAATGCGAGAAGTGAGATTGCCTTTCGGCAAGACAAAAATAGTACCATATAATGTAATTGTTGATGAGGGTTACACGGAAAATGTGTGGCGTAAACATAAGAGCTATGTTTGGAAAGGAGATTTAAATGAAGATGGTAGTTTCAAATTTAATAGTGCCACGAGTGATTTTCTTTGGAATAACCATACTGAATCTGAACGACGAGGCTGGCAAAAGGTGTCCGAGATTACAAAATACAGTAACTGGTCTCAACCTTTAGAGACAATGGATATCAATGGAAACAAAGCTTCCACAAAAATGGGAGATAACTATAGTAAAATTTGGGCGGTTTGTAACGCACCTTACGGTGCTATGTTTTACGCAAGTTTCGAAAACAAAAATGAGTTAGAGGGCAATAATGCAGATGCAGCTGGTGGTATGGTTGTCAATCAAGATGGAGAGATTACAAGTAGTAGAAATCATTCAGGCCAGTATTGCTTAAAAGCTTCGGCGAATAAGAATGCGCTGTGGGTTCGTACTCTAGAACATGATAAATACAAGGCTTCTGTTTGGGTTCATAAAGCCAATTATCAAAATGCAGTGATCAAGACGATTCCTTCGAATAAAATTTGGAATTTTAACCCTAATGAAAAAGTCGAAGCAGGAGATTGGATATTACTTAATTTTTATATTGATATCGATGACGATGACCGTTTTACCGTATTAACCAGTAATTCGGGTGATGTGTATTACGATGATTTCCGTATGCACCCGGTAGAGTCTTCTATGACAAGTTATGTATATAACCAGTGGGATGAGTTAACCTTTATTATGGGACCAAACAATATGACTACTTGCTTTTTATACGATGCAGCGGGAAGAATACAATCGACGTATATAGAAACTCCTAAAAATAGTGTTAGTAATGGAGGCTTCGTAAGAATTTCAGAAAATAAAATTAATTACAAAAGATAAGGAGCATGATACAATTCACAAAGCGTTTCGGTTTTTTACAAGTTCTAGCTTTTACTATAGCTTTATGCTCTTCATCTTCATACTTGTTTTCTCAGTGTAATCTATCCGTTGATGGAGGTTCACAGAGATTTATAAGCCCGGGTAGCGACTCTAGGTTATGGATCAAAGTTCATAAAGTTTCGTCTTTAAGAGGTGTATGTTCTCAAACAATTTCTGGGAGCTCGGCTACAAGCTGGATTCAATTACGTAAAGACAATGAAACTAACCAATTTGCAGTGTTCGAAATTTCTGCAACTAGTGAGAATACTACTTCTAGCGATCGGTCAGGTACAATTAACTTTGCTGTTAATGGACAATCGAGCAGTGTAACAGTGGTTCAGCCTGCCTTTGAAATTCGAGAGGATTCAAATCGTAATTATACCCAAGTGAAGAGCTATGATATTTTAGGGAAACTAACCGGTGCAAGCCGTACGTATTTCGATGATTTGGGTAAACCACTTCAATCTCAAACTTTAGACGTATCCACCTATGATGTATGGACTTCCGAAACGAAATACGACTCACAAGGAAGACCGAATATCCAAACCTTTCCTGCCCCAGTAGACAATAAAATTACATATAAATCGAACTTTTATAGTTTACATCAAGGGAAAGTAAACCCCTCTACTCCTTTGGGACGTTATTATAGTCAAGAAAGTGAAGAAGGTAAAGATTATACAGATCAGCCCATAAGCCATAGTTTTTATGATGATTTAAATCCAGGAAAGATATTAAAGGTAGAAGCAGGAAACCCAATAGATGTTAATGGAGATGGTAAAGCAGAAGAATATCCCCAAGGGTTTAGTCACACGATGCAAGCTGCACAGGAGTTGTATTATGCTTTTGGGAAAGAGTATCCATTAGGATATGCTTTTTATAACAATGTAGGGGGTAACATTCTTATAAATAACAAAATTCAAAAGACGGTTGCTATTGATCCTCATGGAGAAGAAGTAGTTTCCTTTGCTTATGATGATGGTACAATACTAGCTACAGCTCGTTCTGGAGAAGGTCCTAAAAAAAAGGTGATGTCTTTAATAGGAGAACAGGGCTGGGTAGATATTCATTTACCAAAAAGATGCGAAAGTAGCATATCCTTTATTGGAGGGGCTAGCCCATATCGTTGTTATAATTTAAAAACCGGAAAAGAAATCTTTACACCTAATTTAGCACCAGGCATGTATCGAATCTCTTTAAGAGATAATACCAAACCTACAGGGTCTACCTTTATTGACGGACAAGGAAAAATTAAAGCAGTCTCTGGAACAGGCGCTAAAGGGGTGACCTATGATATTAACTACTATGATTATAGCCTTAATTACTATGACGATGCAGGAAATTTAACAAGTAGTCTCCAGCCTCTAGGTTTTGATAATGAAGCCTATGAAAATTATAATTTAGTAGGACAAGTGTCTCATATTAAAGAGAACTTAAAGTCTCATTTTAAATATAACAGTTTAAATCAATTGATATATACCAGTAGTCCTGATGAAGGAGAAGCTTGGTTTAAATATCGCAATGATGGACAAATCCGTTATTCACAAAATAGCAAACAGGTTTTAGAAGGAAAATTTTCCTATACTAATTATGACAGTAGAGCGAGACCCATTGAAAGCGGAGTGATAAAGAATAATGAATTTGTTACTTTAAAAGGAGAAGACTCTAATCCTTCAGGGACAAAAGAAGAACAGCATTTTACTCTTTACGATACTCCAGATGCAGCATTAAGCGCCATTATCGAAGGATATGGAAGAGATTTCAGATATCAAAATCAAGCTTTCGTATCAGGTAATGTATCGAAAACATATACGAATGATGCCAATAATACGGAGGCTACCTGGTATAGTTATGATATATATGGTAGAGTTACTTGGATTGTACAGCAAATACATGGGTTAAATGGAGTAAAGACCATTGATTACGAGTATGATGAAATTACAGGTGTTGTAAATAAAGTATATTATCAAAAAGATATTTTAGGCGAAGAATTTGTGCATCGTTATACCTATGATACGGAGGATTATAGTTTAATTAAGGTGGAAACGAGTATAGACGATATTTCCTTTACTGAACATGCTAAATATAAATACTATGAAACAGGAGAACTAAGACGCCTAGAATTAGCAAAAGACCTTCAAGGGATCGATTATATATATAACATTAATGGAGTATTAAAAGCAATTAATCATCCAGATTTATCATCTTCTAAAGATCCTGGTCAAGATGGGGAACTAGGTAGTGAAAACGCAGGGTTTAATAAAGATATTTTCGGAATGCAAATTGATTATTATAAAGGCGATTATTTGCGTCAAGGTAATCATATTGCTACACTCAATGAAGGTAAAGATCAATATAATGGTAACATAAAAGCGATTCGTTGGAATAATAAGGGTGCAGATAATACTGCTATTCATCAACAGAAGACTTACATCTACGATTATAACCGCAACAATTGGTTAAAAGAGGCTAATTTTGGTCATACAAATAGTAATCCGGAGAATAATCACCCAGAAAAAGTTTTAATTAATGCTGATAGAATCTGGAGTGCTATAGGTTTGGATGGAGAAGATGAGCCACCATTAAAAGTTCCTAACGGTAAACATTATACTGAAGTTGCTCAAAAAGAAATTGTTATACCCAAAGGTTTTCATGCTGAAGAGGGAAGTACAGTGCATTTAAGAATCGAAGCTTCGGGTGCAGGCTTTACGCAAAGTGATGACTATAAAATATCTAACCTTACTTACGACGCCAACGGAAACATACAAAGCCTAAAACGTAATAAAAATACGGAAGGAGAATCCAATAAAATGGATGATTTGGTCTATAACTATGACTCCCAAAAACCGAACCAACTATTACAAGTCGAGGATTCAGTAACGGAAGAAACTCAGGCTGATGACATCAAACATCAAACGTCCAGTAATAATTACGAATACAATGTAATCGGGCAACTAGTAAAAAATAACGCAGAAAATATTGAATATATTTACAATACTAGTGGTTTAGTAACTGAGGTCAAGCAAAACGGAAGCGTTAGAGTAAAATTCTATTATAACGATCGTGGACAACGAGTTCGTAAAGAATCCTATAACCCTACAACGAGTACAATAGATTATACAGAACATTATGTTCGTGATGCCGCAGGTACTCCAATGGCTATTTACAGGAACAATAATTTAGAAGAACATACGGTTTATGGAGCTAGTAGACTAGGGATTTACAAAAAGAATACAGGTAAAACCAGTTACGAAATCACAGATCATTTAGGCAATGTACGTGTGGTAATTAGTAAGGCTGAACCTGATAATTACTTTGGTACGGACTACTACCCATTTGGTATGCCAATGCCTAGTAGGCATAGCGCAGGAAATCAGTATCGTTACGCCTTCCAAGGGCAAGAAAAAGATTCGGAAACAGGTAAGGAGGCTTTTGAACTTCGTTTGTGGGATGCTAGGATTGGGAGGTGGTTGACTACTGACCCGTATGGTGAATTTTTTAGCCCATATCTTGGTATGGGAAATAATCCTGTTTCAACTATTGATATTGATGGAGGGTGTACTGATTGTACTGCTTGTCCAGATGCTTGTTTAAAACTAAATATAAATCAGGTACCTACTGGTCAAGGTATTAGTTATGATTTTGATAATGATTCTTTTAGTTTAGTAAAAGAATCTCAGGCAAATTTATTAAATACAGCTATTATTGGAGACTTAACTGTTAGCGAGTTTGTAGGTGTAAATACTAGTGATATACAGTTTTTATACCCAGCAAATGCAAACCCAAAGTTAGCTATTGATTGGAACAAAAAAAATGAGGCACTTCAAGGTACAATGATGGTTTTAGAAACTATGAATGTATTATTTACGGGTACATTGATGTTTAATAACACTACAGCACCTAGGCAATATGTAGGTTCTAATGTTGCTCCTTCAAGTAATACGGCTAATCAAACTACTGTAGTTAGCAGAGGAGTAACTAATTCAGGAGACGCAAGAGTAGTTTTACAAAGGGGTACAAGGACATATGATATTACGGCACAGAGAGTAAAAGAATATGTTAAAAATCATAGAAATCCTAATGCAAGATATGGAGATGCGGTTAATTTTAAAAAATATGGTGTTCCTGATGGTTCAAAAATAATCAAAGGGGCAGGTAAAGGACATAAGAGGACTCCTACTCCAGGAGAATTAAAAATACTTAATGGTGGATAATATAACTAAGACTTTAGATAATTTTATTTTGTTTATTAATTCAAATTGGAAATCCTTTAACAGGAATTTAGACGATTTAAAATTTAGAGATGATTTTCAAAAAAAAGATATAACTGATAATTGGTTTCAGTTTAATTGGGAGCTATACGTAGAATTACAAGTATGCAAAGCAGGAGAGTTTTTGGTGGAATATGGGGATGGTGCTGAATGTTCCGATAATGGTAGAGTAACATATGTAAATTCAAAACCTAGTCACTTAGTTAAGTGTAAAGGAAAAGATAAATCTGATTTGGTTTTAGACTATATTTCTAACAAAAACATAAAAATTGATGATAAGGAATTTTACAAATTTGTTTCATTTAACGGAAGATTCTTTGATGAGTCAGCTCCTTTTGAATATTCACTTTTATTAGATGATTATGGAGAAAATTATTTAGTAAAAAATAAAGATATTGCTTTCTTTTTAGGGCATGTTTAAAATGGTTAGTAATGCTTCGTCTGTGACGAGTACCCTACACAGTTGATAAAACAAAGAGCTACTTGAGATTGAGTAGCTTTTTAGTTTTTGTCCTTGCTTTCAAATTTCTTAAAGCTGTTTATTAATGGCTGTAACTTAGCAATAGCTTCTACAAGAGATACTCATTCTGGGTTCGATAGAAGTTCTGCATACCCTGATGTAAGGAACTTGAGTAAAAAAATACTGTCAAAAGCCCCATTGAGATGGGAAAAAGAGAGGGTTCGATTACCCTCTCTTTTTGTGTAAGAAATATCGTTGTCAAATAGTGCATTTAACATCATACGCTTTAAAGATAAGTCGTCCATACCCCATAGAAATCATGGATTTAGCAGTATGTACTTAGCATCTCCTCGGGTTCGTAAAGTGTTCCTTACCGTAAATTCAGCACTTTCACTTTTTTCGGTAAGCACCATCTTTTCCTTGATGAGACCTTTCATTTTCTTTTCATAGAGTGTAACGAGTTCTGGCTCATCTGTATCTATGATTCTTTCCTGAAGTCTGTGAGTCTGTTTTTCTATTTTGGTGAGTTCTTTTTTGTACAATATTACCGTACTGTCTTGTACTCTTTGTTCTTGCTCCGATAGATCGGATAATACTTTTCTAAAACTATCATGTAAATCGGCTTGTATGGAGATGCTATCTAATTTTTCTTCTAGTAGTTTATGTTGGAAAATCCGGTTAAAGTGAGCCACCCATTCCGGAGGAAAGTGAGCCACTGATTCCGGATCAAAGTGAGCATAGTATTCCGGATTAAAGTGAACCAGTAAAAATCGATTCTATTTGACGTTAATAAATAATCTTTTTTT
>CALFUO010000026.1 GCA_937929895.1 uncultured Aquimarina sp. | reverse complement strand
GAGAGCTTTCTTTCAAGGTTTCGATTTTGGAATGGAAAGTGCTCACGAAGGCGACTTAATTATAGAACCAACAACTTCTACAGTATCTTCGGGAAAGCCTGTAGAGATTTCAGAAGAAGTTCAGAAGGAATTTCAGGTAGTGAATTTGATCGATGGATACAGAACCAGAGGTCATTTGTTTACCAAAACAAATCCTGTTCGTGATAGAAGAAAGTACGCTCCGAATTTAGCGATTGAGTCTTTTGGCTTAACAAGCGCTGATTTAGGAAAGACCTTTAATGCAGGTAAGATTGTAGGTTTAGGTAAAGCTACTTTAAGTCAAATTATAACACACCTAGAGAAAATCTACTGCGAATCTATTGGTGTAGAATATATGTATATCCGCGGACCAGAAGAGCGTCAGTGGATTCAGGATAAATTAAATGCCAATGGTAATCGTTCTGTTTTCTCTGCAGAAGAGAAAAAGAGTATTTTGGGGAAACTGAATGAAGCGGTTTCTTTCGAGAGCTTTTTGCATACAAAGTATGTAGGTCAAAAGCGTTTCTCTTTAGAGGGATGTGAAGCGTTGATCCCTGCATTAGATCACTTGTTAGAAAAGGCTTCTGATCTTGGAGTGCAAGAGTTTGTAATGGGTATGGCTCACCGTGGTCGTTTGAGTACTTTGACAAATATCTTTGGTAAAAGTGCAAAAGATATCTTTAGTGAATTTGACGGAAAAGACTACGACGAAGATATTTTCGACGGAGATGTAAAATACCACATGGGGTGGACGGGTACTCGGAAGAGTAAGTCTGGTTATGCTATGAATGTGAATATCGCTCCGAACCCTTCTCACTTAGAAACGGTGGGCGCGGTTGTAGAAGGTATTACTAGAGCGAAGCAAGATCGTAAGTTTCAAGATAATGAATCAGCTGTGTTACCTATAATAGTGCATGGTGATGCTGCGGTTGCTGGACAAGGTATTGCATACGAGATTGTACAAATGTCTCGTCTAGATGGTTATAAAACGAATGGTACGATCCATATTGTGGTAAATAACCAAATTGGATTTACGACGAATTATTTAGATGCAAGATCGTCTACATATTGTACGGATGTTGCTAAAGTTACTTTGGCTCCTGTAATGCACGTAAATGCTGATGATGCCGAGGCGGTGGTACATGCAGTAAACTTTGCTTTAGATTATAGAATGAAGTTTAAACGTGATGTGTTTATTGATTTGTTGGGATATCGTAAGTACGGTCATAACGAAGGGGATGAGCCTAAGTTTACACAGCCTAAATTATATAAAGCAATCGCTAAGCATAAAAATGCAAGAGATATTTATGCTGCTAAATTGATATCTTCTGGTATTATTGATCAAGATCATGTGGTTAAGATCGAGACTGATTATAAAAATAATTTAGATCAAGATTTAGCATCTTCTAGAGAAGAAAAGACGACGGTAATCACACCATTTATGGAAAATGAATGGGAAGGGTTTACGCGTGTCGCAGAAGATCGTATGACTCAAGTTATCGATACAACTTACGATATAGACAAACTTACTGAAGTAGCGCAAGTAATTACAGAGCTTCCTGAGGATAAAAAATTCTTTAGAAAAGCTGCGAAAGTGATTAATGATCGTAAAAAGATGTATTTCGAAACTAATAAGTTAGATTGGGCTATGGGTGAGTTGCTTGCTTATGGTTCCTTATTAAAAGAAGGTTTCGATGTACGTTTGAGTGGTCAGGATGTAGAAAGAGGTACTTTCTCTCACCGTCATGCAGTAGTGAAGGTAGAGGAAAGTGAAGAAGAGGTAGAATTGTTGAATCAATTGAAAGGAGATCAAGGAGATTTCTATGTATACAATTCATTCCTTTCGGAATATGGGGTTTTAGGTTTTGACTATGGTTATGCCATGGCAAGTCCAAAAACACTAACCATTTGGGAAGCACAATTTGGAGACTTCAGTAATGGAGCACAGATTATGATTGACCAGTATATATCTTCGGCAGAGGATAAGTGGAAAATGCAAAATGGTTTGGTAATGTTATTACCACACGGTTACGAAGGACAAGGTGCGGAGCACTCTTCAGCTCGTATGGAACGTTACTTACAGTTGTGTGCTAAGGATAATATGTATGTGGCCGATGTAAGTACACCGGCTAACTTATTCCACTTGTTACGTCGTCAGATGAAAGCGGAATTCCGTAAGCCATTAGTGGTATTTACGCCAAAGAGTTTGTTACGTCATCCGAAAGTAGTTTCTACAAAAGAGGAATTAGCAACAGGAAGTTTTCAGCCGTTAATCGATGATGCAGAAGTGAAAGCAAGTGCGGTGAAATCTGTTGTATTCTGTACAGGTAAGTTCTACTATGATTTATTAGATACAAAAGAAAAGCTGGGTAGAGAAGATGTGGCATTGGTAAGAATCGAGCAATTATTCCCATTACCGACGGATCAAATGGACGAGGTATTAGCGAAATATTCGAACGCAGACGATATTGTTTGGGCGCAAGAGGAACCAAGAAATATGGGAGCTACGGCACATATCTTAATGCATTACGATAAAGCAACTAGTTTCCGATTTGCTTCGAGACGTCCTTATGGTGCTCCGGCTGCGGGTAGTTCTACTAGGTCTAAGCGTCGTCACCAGCAAGTAATTGATTTTGTTTTCGATAAAACAAAAGACAACCAAAGAAGATAAAATAGAAATAAAATAAGTAACCTTTTAAAGGATAAATAAACATATTATGGCTTTAGAAATGAAAGTCCCTTCACCGGGAGAATCTATTACCGAAGTTGAAATCGCAACGTGGTTAGTACAAGATGGAGACTATGTTGAAAAAGATCAAGCTATCGCTGAGGTAGATAGTGATAAAGCAACCTTAGAATTACCTGCTGAAGCAAGTGGAATTATTACGCTAAAAGCAGAAGAAGGTGATGCTGTTGCTGTTGGTGAAGTAGTTTGTTTAATTGATACTGACGCAGCAAAGCCAGATGGTGGAGCACCTGCAGTAGCTGAAGCTCCGAAAGAGGAAGCTAAGCCAGCACCTGTAGCAGCGCCTGCTGCTGTAAAGACTGATACTTATGCTACAGGTACAGCTTCTCCGGCAGCTAAAAAGGTATTAGCAGAAAAAGGTATCGAGCCTAGCCAAGTATCGGGTACAGGTAAAGATGGTAGAATCACGAAAGCAGATGCTGTAAATGCAGTTCCTTCTATGGGTACACCAACTACTGGAGGTAGTAGAGGTACGGAGCGTAAGAAAATGTCTATGCTACGCCGTAAGGTGGCAGAGCGTTTGGTTTCTGTGAAGAATGAAACTGCAATGTTAACTACGTTTAACGAAGTAAACATGCAGCCTATCTTCGATCTTCGTAAAGAATATAAAGAAGCGTTTAAAGCAAAGCATGGTGTAGGATTAGGATTTATGTCTTTCTTTACTTTAGCTTGTGTTAGAGCACTTAAGATGTATCCTGCTGTAAATGCAATGATCGATGGTAAAGAAATGGTGATGCACGATTTCCAAGACATCAGTATTGCAGTTTCTGGACCAAAAGGATTAATGGTTCCTGTAATTAGAAATGCAGAGAACTTATCATTCCGTGGGGTAGAGAGTGAAGTGAAGCGTTTAGCTTTACGTGCTCGTGATGGGCAAATCACTGTTGATGAAATGACTGGTGGTACCTTCACAATTACTAACGGTGGTGTATTCGGATCTATGCTATCTACTCCGATTATCAACCCTCCGCAATCTGCGATTTTAGGAATGCACAATATTGTAGAGCGTCCTATGGCGGTGAATGGTCAAGTGGTGATTCAGCCAATTATGTATGTGGCTTTATCTTACGATCATAGAATTATCGATGGTAAAGAATCTGTTGGTTTCTTAGTAGCTATTAAAGAAGCTTTAGAGAATCCAATCGAATTATTAATGGATGGAAATATTACTAAGGCTTTAGAGATGTAGTCTTTGTTGAGATATAAAATCTTATGAAATCCCTTTTGCTTTTTAGTGAAGGGGATTTTTTTGTTTAGATTGTAGGAATAACTATTGTAGTTAATTTGAATAGCTATGAAAATAAATTTTCTTTTAAAAAGAGTTTCATTACTTGCTGTTTCTCTGTGTTTAGTGAGTTGCGATTCGATAGAGGAAGTAGGTAAAAGTGCAGGGGTCTTTGAGCCATTGAGTACATTTGCTATTTGGTCATTGTGGTGGCTTATTCCTGCTTTATCTCTATATTCTTTGTTTATAATTGATAAGAAAGAATCAAAAACTTTGTCAGATACTGGTTATGGTAGTAATGCTGATGGTCAAATTTATGAGTTCAATACGGTAACAGGGAAAACAGTTAAAGGTAATCCAATTGTTGCTGAGATTACTATGTTTTTCTGGCTATTGTCAGGGCAAACTCACACTTTAAGTTTTAAGACTTTTAGTAGATATTGTTGTTCATAAGCACATTTAAGTCTCTTGCCTTTAATGCCTTGCTTTTCTGTTTTTTCCTTTTTCAAAAGATTTAACGCAATTTTACTTAGTATG